>CAKUHM010000067.1 GCA_934655835.1 uncultured Collinsella sp.
CCCGAGATGGCCGAGGTTGCGGCCCTTGCCGATGAGCTGCGCGCCTCCGTTAAGCTGCCGAAGCTTTCGCTCGACGTGTTCGATTATGCCTTTAAGCCGGGCGAGGCCGTGATTGACGTGGTGCCGGGTAAGGCCATCACGGGTATGGCTCGCCCCGAGAGCGCCGAGGGCCTGCGCCGCATTATGCTGATCGAGCGTCACGGCCGCGGCGTGTCGCTGCAGGCCGAGGGCGCCGACGGCGACGGTCCCGCTGGCCTGGGTCTTGTTGGCAAGCATATCGGCCGCGGCTGGGTGCGCGGCTTTACCATCACGGGCGGTGCTATCGCCTCGACGATTGGCCACGACTCGCACAACGTGTGCGTGGTGGGCGACAACGCGGCCGATATGATGGCGGCTGTTGAGGCCGTGGGCCAGGGCGGTCACGTACTGGTGCGCAACGGCGAGGTCGTGGCGCGCATTCCGCTGGCGCTCGGTGGCCTGATGAGCGAGGGCACGGCCGAGGATGTCGCCGCGCAGCACGACGACTTTATGGTCAAGGCGCGCACGATGGGTATTGAGCCACCACTCGACCCCATCATGGGCATCATCTTCCTGCCCCTGCCGGTGATCCCGACGCTCCGCATCCGCCCCGAGGGCATGTTCGACGTCACTACCTTCACCTACGCCGACTAGTCAACGGGGATGTTCTTAAACGACTAGCCACCTGCGACACTCTTTGGCGTGTCGCCTGGCGCCACGACCGTGGGACCTCTGGCGCGCGTGCGCTATTTGCTAGGTCCATGTAACGTTTATGACTGCGGGGTCTTATTTGAGCTCCCTTTGGGTACGTTGGAATCGGATACACGTTCGATTCCATCAAGCCCGAAGGGAGCTTTTCTATGTTTAAACTGATTGCATCCGATATGGACGGCACACTGCTTGACGAAAATGGCCAGGTGCCGCCCGAGACATACGAACTGATTTTGGCGCTACGTGACCGTGGCGTACATTTTGCCGCATCGTCAGGCCGCCGCTACGATCGCCTGTGCGAGTTCTTTGCGCCCGTTCGCGACAAGATGGACTTTGTCGCCGCTAACGGTGCCCAGGTCTACGCCGACGGCAGGATGGTAGACCGTGAGGTGTATTCGCACCTGGCGATTCGAAAGCTCGCCCAGGCCGTCGCGACGTTTCCCAATCTGCATCTTGCACTCTTTGACCGAACCAAGTCCTTTTTGCTCGATGACGAGAGCAAGTTCGTGCGTGAGGTCGATAAGGACCTTCCCAATGCCGAGCGTATTTGGGAGCTGCCCGATCCCAGCGTAAATATCATCAAGGCGAGTGTCTTTTGCGACGACGGTGCCGTTATGGACAGTGCGTACGTGCTGCAGCGCGAACTCGGTCAGCTCTTTACCTTTGCGCCTTCGGGTAACGCGTGGATCGATGCCATGCAGCCCGGTGTGTCGAAGGCTTCGGGCATCGCGCAGCTCGCGGAGCATTACGGCATTGGACGCGACGAGGTCATGGCGTTTGGCGACTCGATGAACGACTACGAGATCATTCGCTTTGTCGGCACGGGTTGCGCGATGGAAAATGCACGCCCCGCGCTCAAGGCGGTGGCCGATCGCGTGGTGGGTCGTAACCGCGACCACGCCGTCCAGCAGGAGCTCCGCCGCGTGCTGAAGAGCCTCTGCTAGACCGGTAGTTAGGGACATTCCTTATGCGCCGGCAGTTGGGGACAGACTTAAGTGAGTGAAACCACTCATTGGGGACAGACTTAAATGAGTGCCGCCAGCGACTAGCCATTTAAGAACGTCCCCAATGACTACCAATGACTAGGCGAGTGCGGCCATGATGGTGCGGGCGACGCCGTCGTGGTCGTTGTCGAACTCGGTGATGGCGTCGGCCGCCTCGCGGTCCTCGGGTTCGGCGTTGATCATAGCCATGCCGTGGCCTGCTGCCTGCAGCATGGGAATGTCGTTGATGTTGTCGCCGAACGCCCAGGCGTCAGCGAGAGGCTCGCCCAGATGCCCACATAGCCAAGCCAATGCCGTTCCCTTGGTGGCTCCCTCGCCCATGACCTCGATATTCATGGCGTACGAACGCGTGACCTCGATGCCTTCGAGCGTGTCGAGCGCTGCCGCGATGGCGTCGCGATCGGCTGGGTCGTGCCAGTACATGGCGATGCGTTCGAGTGTCTCGACCTCGTCGATCTTGCTGTCGATATCCATGTCGATCGGCGTGCGCGTGCGCTTGAGCGAAGCCGCGATGTGAGGATCGCCGCCACAGAATTCGTCTAGGCGCTCGTAGAGCGAGCGGGGGAGGAAGCACTGCCCGTCCGCGAAGATATCGAAGGTGACGTCATGGCCGGCGGCAATGCTATGGATACGGTGGGCGATGGCGCGGTCGAGCGGTCGGCTCAAAATGCGCGTAGCACGTGAGGCATCGGTGGGCGTACCGTCGTCGAGCTGCCAGACGCTGGCACCGTTGGCGCAGACCGCGTAGTGTACGGCGGGGTGGGCGAGGATGGGCTCAAAGATGCCCGACAGCGGGCGCCCCGTGCAGGGCACAAATTCAATTCTGCGTCGAGCGAGTTCGTCGAGCATCGACCAGGTGGCATCGCTCATTTGCTTATCGCTCGTCAGCAGCGTTCCGTCCATATCGGAAAACACAATCATTTGATACAGCCCTTTCTGCTGGCATAAAAAGCGTGGCCGAGGGCGGCGATGCCCTGGCCACGCTCGAGTTCTATAACGGTCCGCGTCCTAGCGGTCGGCGAGCGGCTTGTACGCCAGCGGCTCGATCACCGGACGATAGGCCGGGCGAATAATACGGTGCGCGCAGAAGAGCTCTTCCATGCGGTGCGCCGACCAGCCGGCCATGCGGGCGACGGCGAACAGCGGCGTAAAGAGCGTCTCGGGCACGCCGAGCATCTTGTAGATAAAGCCCGTGTACAGGTCGATGTTGGCGCAGATGGGCTTGGTCATGCCGTGGTCGCGCATCACCTGCGGGGCCAGGCGCTCGATGCGTTCGATGAGTGCGAACTCCTCGCCCAAGTCCTTCTTGGCGGCAAGCGTGCGCGCGTAACGGCGGCACACCTCGGCGCGCGGGTCGCTCAGCGTGTAGACGGCGTGGCCCATACCGTAGATGAGACCCGTGCCGTCGAAGGCCTGTTTGTCGAGGATCTTGCCCAGGTAGGCTGCGACCTCGTCCTCGTCCTCCCAATTGGAGACATGCGCACGGATGTCCTCGTGCATGGACACGACCTTGGCGTTGGCGCCGCCGTGGCGCGGGCCCTTGAGCGAGCCGATGGCCGCGGCGTAGGCGGAATACGGGTCGGTGGCCGAAGAGGACAGCACGCGGCAGGCGAACGTGGAGTTGTTGCCGCCGCCGTGCTCGGCATGCAGCATGAGCATCACGTCGAGCAGCATGGCTTCGTCGCGGGTGAATGCCATGCCGCCGCGGAGCACCTGCAGGATGGTCTCGGCGGTGGAGAGGCCGGGCGTGGGGTGCGGCACGTGAACCTCGGAGCCGCGAAGCTTGGCGATCGAGGCCATGTGTGCGAAGGCGGCGATGCGCGGGAGACGTGCGAGCATGGAAATAGCCACGTCGATCTCATGCTCGGGCGTAATCACGTCGGGCTCGGCGTCGAAGGCGTAGAGCAGCAGCACGGCGCGCTGGAGCACGTTCATGATGCTCGACGACACCGTGGTCATGGGGAACTCTTTGACGTATTCGTCGCTCAGATGCCTAAAGGCGCCCAAGCGCTCGCAAAAGCCGTCCAGCTCTTCCTTATTGGGCAGCGAACCCGTGATAAGCAGGTAGGCGACTTCTTCGTAGCCATAGCGATTCTCGGCCTGGGCATTGTTGACCAGATCCTCGATGCTATAGCCGCGCAGCGTGAGCTTGCCCTGGTCGGGCACGACCTTGCCGTCGACCTTGTTGTAGCCGTGCACGTCCGAGATGCGGGTAAGGCCCGCAACCACACCCGAGCCGTCGGCGTTGCGCAGGCCGCGCTTGACGTTATGCTCGACGAACAGACCCTCGTCATACGGATCAGTCGGCATGCCGTGGTAGAGGTTTTCGCTCTCGGGCGAAATCTGGCGGCTCGCCTCATAATCCAAGACCAGGCGGCTCAGATGGTCATCGAAGCGGTAGTAGATTTTCTTGGCGTCGTAAGCCATGCGCGCTCCTCTCGGGGCCGTGTGGGGGCGGCGTGCTTGGGTGCAGATGCGCCGGCCTGTTCCCGTACGGCCTGTTCGCTACAGGCGGTACATAAAGTTGAAGACGTCCTCGCGCTGGATGGACACGTTGACGCCCGAAAGCTCGCCGGCCTCGGCCAGCGCCTTCTGGAGTTCGGCGAAGTCGAGCTTGGACTCGGCGGTGTCGGCCAGCATGGTCATGGTGAAGATGTCCTCGATAATGGACTGCGTAATGTCGCGGATGTCGACGTTGGCCTCGCCCAGAACACGGGTGACGCCGGCGACGATGCCGGGGCGGTTCTTGCCAAGGACGGTGATGACGATACGGGAGGACGAGATCTCGGCCATGGGAAACCCTTTCGCGTGGTTGCGGCGCGCGCGGGGCGCTCCGCTACGGTACAGTGTTCATCATTGTACCTGTCTGGCGCAAAAAAGGCGCGCTCGCTGCGGCGTTACATGCCTGCAACATGAGCGTAAGGGGGAAGGCCGTACGGGGAAGAGCCGTCTGGCGCGTGTCCGGCTCGTGTTGGGTTGATTTCCGATCTCAGCCGAACACATTGAGCGGACAGGCCGTTCCCGCAGTCAGCCGAACGCCTCCGACGGCTGATTCCGAACTGGAAGCGGAGGGCATCCCCGCCCTTCGGTAGGGGATACCGCTCCGCGGCGCATGCCGCGGGCGGCGCCCCTATCGGACCACCGTGACCTCAGTTGGGATGGACCCAGCACTGCCGCGTACTCGGTGAGCTAGAGCCAACTGTTCGTCTTCACGTCGCGTATGGCGATATTTCGGTCGTCCGGCTCGGTGATGCCGTAGCCGAACGCCTGGAGCGTCTCGATGGACTCCTGGATCCTCTGTTGGAACATGGGACCCGGATCGACCCTCGGCCCGAGGTGCCCGCGCCAAAGGCACGGCGTGGCGCGCAGCATGTTATGGATTTTGGAGATGGGCTCGATGTCGGCGTAGACGTTGAGCGTCGCCATGGCGTCCTTGTGGCCGAGGATCGATTGGAGCGCCTTGATATCGCCGCCTTGGCGGATCCACTGCGTTGCGAACGTGTGGCGAAGGCCGTGGAACGTGATCAGCTCGTCGTTGGTGCCCATGAGGCCGTTGGTCTCCGAGAACGTCTTGAACGCCCTGCGGATATAGCTTGTCGTCGCGAAGGTCGCGCCCGGCTCCGACAGGATGTAGCAGTCCCCGATCTCGACCGCCCCGGTAAGGCCGCGCAAGCGCAGCTTTCCGCAGTCGATCTCGTGGGTCTCCTTCAGGAAGGGGAGTAGGCCGACCGGGTCGATGGGGATACCCCTGGCGTCATGGGTCTTGGTGTCCTTGATGAACGAACCCATTCCCTTCGCGTACGCCACCGAGTGTCTGATCGAGATCAGGCCCGTCTCGAAATCCACATCGCACCACCGAAGGCCGCAGACCTCGCCGATTCGCATCCCCGTGTGCAGGGCGAGTACGACCGCCCTCTAATCCTCGGCGGACCAATCGAGTCCGAACTCCTTTCGGGCATCCTCTTCGCTCATGACTTCGAGAAGGTCTCCGGGTTGGCAACGAAGGGCGAGGCATAGCTGCTCGAGTGTGTTGAAGCGAATGCCGCGAATATGCCCTTTTTTAATACGGGACAGGTTCACGGGCGTGGTTCCAATCCTTTCGGCAAGTTCGTTCGAGGAAATCTTTCGCTCGGCCATGATCTTGTCGAGGCGAACAATTACGGGCATGGCGTTTCCTTACGCAATCTCGTCGGAGTCGAGGTACAGCTCTCGGGCGTACAAGAAGAGCTGGGAAAGCATGAACAGGACGATGCCGAGAACCAGAGAGGTCCAATCGAATGATGAAGCGATCTCTTGGGCGCCGACGGCCCCCTCGCCGCCAAACATCGAAACGGAGGTTTTGAGTGAGCCGGCGTAGAGGCTGGTGGCAGCTTGAACAACGAAGAGAATGCCGAGCACCTTCAAGCATGTCGCAGACCCTTTCTTGAAGGGGTCTCCGCTCTTGATCGTCCACACGAGAACGGCGCTGAGGATGGTCGTAGCGATACCGATGACGGCAGGGACCAATGTCGAGATCGCAAGGGCTGGATACGCGGGGGAGTCTGCAATTACAGGGTTGTCGAGCACTTCGATTGCTGGCTTTAAGGAGAACGCCACTTGTGCGATGGCGGTGGCGCAAAGGGTCGCAGAGGCTATCGCACATGCGATGCGGAAGGAATGAAGCCGGGGAGTGCGATTGTCGGAACTCATAATAACCTCCGAAGAATTTAAAAAACTCAGGTTACTTTTTAACAGTTTATGTTAAATTGACTTTGCCGGCAAGTAATCACAGCATGCTGCAACCGAAATCCCTCTAGATTGGAGAGGATTATGTTCAGTACTGTTAAGTCGTGTAAGCTCTTGGTTTTCCTCGGCCTCGCTCTTTGTCTGTTGCTGCCGGGAGCCCCCGCTTTTGCGGATACCCCGATGCCTCCTTCCCAGGAGAGCAGCCAGTGTGCCCTCGTTGAGCCCCTCGGGTATACGGACGACGTCGTCGATACCTACTGGAGCTACAGCTGTCCTCGCGGCGTAAGCGGGCACAGCATCTCGATGTTCAACATCTCTTACAAGACGATCTCCTACCGAAATGGCTATCGCCGATCCGCGCATCATAGGGAATCCCGCCTCGCTGCAATGTGCTCCTGTGGTGTTCTTGGCACAACTGATAAATGGCAATTTGTCTATAGCACCTACTAGATGCGAGGAAGGGCCGAGCATTTTGTTCGGCCCCTCTGTTCCGACTGGATGAGGTTAAGGTTGGCGATGAATATGCTCAAAATCTCGAAGGCGATCTTTAGGTCGCTTCTCTCCTCCAGGTCGCTCTGTGTTGTCGTTGTTGCGTTGATGGTTCTTTGTGCTCTGCCCGTCTTCAGGAGCGCGGCTGGCATCGACGGACGGGTCGAATACCTCGAGTCGGGAATAACCCGTGTTGAGCAGGAATTGTCAGCATCCTATGCGGATGCGCTTGTGAATGCGGGGGAGGACGGTGTCTATACCTCTT
>CAKUHM010000068.1 GCA_934655835.1 uncultured Collinsella sp.
TGGGGGCGCGGATTCTGGAGCAGGCCGTCGGCAATGGCGGCGCGGGCGCCCTCAAAGGTCTCCTCACCCGGCTGGAACAGCAGCTTGACGGTAGCGTTGGCATCGACAAGCTCGGCCTCACGGCCTTTAAGCAAACGAGCAGCGCCGAGCAGCGCCGTCGCATGCATATCGTGGCCGCAAGCGTGCATACAGCCATTAGTGGAAGCGAAGGGCTCGCCCGACTCTTCGGTGACAGGCAGGGCATCCATATCGCCGCGGAGCATGATGACCGTGCCGGCCTGCTCGTCCGCGCACGTACCATTACCCTGAGCGGCAGTTGCCGCGCCGGCGCCGATTAGGCCCACGACACAGGAACCGTCAACGAGCAGGGTATAGGGAATGTCCATCTCGTCCAGGCGTGCCTGAATATAGGCAGATGTCTGCGGGAGGTTGTTGCCGAGCTCGGGGGTCTGATGGAGGTCGTGGCGCCATGCGGCAAGCTCATCGGCAAATGCCTGAGCCTCTGTGACCAGGCCATCGCCGATAGCGGTCTGCGCCACCGCAGTGGTCTGAGGCGCTGGTTGCGGTTGAAAATCGGACAGAGCTGGTGCCATAGATGCCCTCCAGTGACGTTTTTGCAGCAAGCACTTTGATAGCATAAAGTGCAAGGTACTACTTTAAGGGCGATGCATAAAAAATGCCGCCCCAGAAGGGCGGCGCAACAAGTTGTTTACAATTGCGGGCGCGGCTTTCGGCGCAAGAAATCGAAGTGCGTCTCGCTCAAGATAATCGATAGGAAGATGAGCGCAAAGCCGGCGAGCAAGCGCGAGGTGAGCGCCTCTCCCATCAACAGCACCGAGAACAGCACGCCCGAGGGCGACTCCATCGAGAGAAGCAGCGAGCCCGTCGAGGCCGGGACATGTGCCAGACCGACATTTTGGATGAGCAGCGCCACGCACGTACAGCCCACCGAGAGGAAGGCCATCACGGCGGTAAAGCTCGGCGTCCATGCGGAGAGGGGCGCCTGGGTCTCAAACAGCAGCGACGTGATCAGACTCAAAACGCCATTGCCCACAAACATCCAAAACGTGATGACGTTGATATCCATCTTACGGCCGTACTTGGCAGTCACGGCCATCTGAATCGCGAAGAAGATCGCACCGCCCAGCGTAATGGCATCGCCGATATTGAACTCGACGCTATCGAGTGCCACCAAGCCAATACCCGCCAGACACAGCAGCGCCGCGCCCAAGTTATAGCGAGTGAGCTTTTCGCCGCTCAAGAAGTAGCTCGCAAACGGAACGAGGATGCAATACGTACCGGTCAAAAAAGCACTCTTGCCCGCCGTGGTCTGCGCCAAGCCAATCGTCTGCAAACCGTAAGCGCCCCACATCAACGCGCCCATGCCAAGCCCGACGATCAAGTTGCGGGCATTGAAATGCGCGATGATGCGCTTGTGGAAGATGGCGAACATGACCAGCGAAGCCGGAAGGAAGCGAACGTAGAGCAGCTCAAACACCGGAATGGTATCGAGCGCATCCTTCATGGTCGTAAAGGAATAGCCCCAGATGACCGCCACCGAAAGCAGCAAGACCTTCCAGAACAGCGGCGATCGCGCTCCGGCTCCACGGGAGGCACCGGCACCCAAATCCTCGCGGGCCACAGGGCTATCGGGCATCTTTTCGATTTCATCAACGGCATATTGGGGCATAGGGCATCCTCGCGCTCAGTCTGGGCGTGGTGTCCGCACGCGCATGGCCGCGTGCCGCCTCATGGTCAAATAAAAACAGGGCGCACCGGACCCCCGGCACGCCCCGCTACTGTAGCAACAACCAAGCAGCCCGTGCAATTCACTACGCTAAAGCATCGAGCAGGAAGACATCGATGTTCCTACAACGCCACGTTGTTGTACTAAATCAACTTGGTTGATTCTAGCTTTTCGATGATCCAATCGTTGGCTTTGATGACTGGGCGGCGGAAGACGATGCCCAGGGCGAGCGACGGGATCAGGTAGCTCGCCAAGATGCCCAGCTCAACCCAATACTCCATATGGTAGGCACCGGCCATGGCGGCGTGCATGGCGTTGATGCCGTGGGTGAACGGCAGGAACGGATAGATCGCCTGGAACACAGGGCCGGTCATCTCGATGGGGAACGTACCGCCCGAGCCGCCGACCTGCATGACCAGCAGCACGACGGCGAGAGCCTTTCCGATATCTCCAAACGACACCGTGAGCGTGTAGACAATATTGGAGAACACGAGACTCGCGACCCAGCCTGCCAGAACAAACTGCAGGGGGTTGTCGCACTGGATGCCAAAGAACAGGATGTCGCCCGCGCACACGAGTGTCGCCTGCAGCAGGGCCAAGCCGCCAAAGAACAGGTAACGGCCCAGATAGATCTCGTGCAGACGCACGGGAATGAGTTCGTTGATGAGCTCGTCATTGACCGAAACCTTCATCATGGCAGCCAACACGATCGAGCCGACCCACAGCGACAGAATCGTATAGAACGGTGCCATGGCCGAGCCGTAGTTGCGGATCGGATAGACCGGCTTGCGGTCGAGCGAGACGGGGCCCGAAAGCGATACGGCAAGACCCTCGGGATCGTTGCCAATCATCGTCTTGATCGTGGCAAGATCGTCCGACATCAGGGCGCCGTCGAGCTCGGACTTGAAGGCACTGATCTTATCGGATGCCTCGCCCAGCTGATCGGAAGCCTTGTTGACCAGCTTAGCGGCCTTGGAAAGGCCCTTCGCGAGCGAACCGGAAGCGTCGGTCAGACCGCTCACGGCGCTATCCAAGTCACCCGAGATACCGTTCAGCGAATCCAAAACGCCCGAAATGGTCTTCTTGAGTTCCTTGGCCTTGACCGAGAACGTGGAATCGTAATCGATCTTGGCACCCGAGATACCCGCCTTGGCATCGGCGATTGCCTGGTCGGTTTCGGCGCGAACGTCATTGACCTTTGCCATGCTGTCCGTGAGCGATGTCGCGATGCTCGTCAGCTCCTTGGCATTGTTGCGATACTCCGCCGCGATTTTGCCCAGCTCTGCAGCCGCGTCCTCAAGCCCCGCCTTGAGCTTGTCGTTGCTCACCTGATCGGCAAGATTGCGGAGCTTATCCGCCGCGGCGTCGATCTCGTCGGCACGCGCATTGAGCGACGCTGCGCCGTCGTTGAGCTGGGACACCGTCAGGTCAACATGCTGGTTCGCAGCATCAAAGGCCTTTGCGAGCTCGGTGGATACGTTGTCGAACGACCCGGCACTCCCATCAATCGCGGCATCGATCGCGTCGCTGGCGGCCTTGAGCGCTTGCTCGGAATCAACGATGCCGCTTTCGGCATGCTCCATCAGCTGCTTCACCGATGCCTCGGTCGTACCGGTCTGCTTGAGCAAACCACCCGCCGACGTCAGCGAATCCGACGTTGAATTCAAAATGCCCGCGAGCGACCCTGCGCTGGCCTGAATGTCCTGTAGATCCTCGACTGAATCGCCGAGTGTCGAAGACAGGTTGGCGATAAAGTTGCTGATCTCGTCGGTGCTCATGTAGTCGAGCAAGCTAGACACCGTTTTAAGTCCGATGGACGTGATGGTCTCGGTAAAGGTCTCGTTGACCTGACTCTGAACGGCACTCGAACCCTTTTCGGTCACGATCTGGGCGATGGCGTTGGCCTTCTGGTTCTCATAGAACTCAATGTCTGCGTGCTTCACGTCGGTCGAGAAAAGCGTCATCATATCGGCGCTAAAGCTCTTGGGGATAACGACTGCCGCATAGTAGGCGCCCGACTTGACGCCCTCGATGGCCTTGTCGCGATCGTTGAGCACAACCCAGTCAAAGTTCTCGTTGCCGCGCAGGCTCGCGGTCACGTTTTCGCCCACGTTGATCTCGACGGGGATCAGGTCGCTCTCGTAGCCTTCATCGGTATTGACCACGGCAATCTTGAGGTTGCCGGTGTTGCCATACGGGTCCCAGCTGCCGGTGATGTTAAACCACGCGTACAGGCACGGCACAATGATCAGGCCCATCACGACAATCATGCCGATCACAGAGTGAGACACGTTTTGAACGTCGCGCTTAAACAGGTGCAGGATGTTCTTCATTTATGCCTCACCTCCTTTGGAGTGCTTGCCAAGCGGAGCGCTGTCCTCGTTCATCACAAACGTGTCGTCCCCGTTCTCGGGAACATGGTGCGCATCGAAATGAGTGGGCTGGTCGGCAGCCTGAGGCTTGGACGTTGAGCTCTGCTCGCTGGTGTTGAGGCCAAACATGCGTCGAGCGGCCGGGATGGCAGCCGTGTGCTCGCGCATCTCGCGGCGCAGGTCCTCGTCCGAGAGTGCCGAGATGCGCATCTGAACATTCAGGCTCGCGCGAATGTACTCGATATTGATGAGCCAGCCACAGATGGCGATAACCGAAATGATCCAGATGACAAGCAGAATAATCTTGCCGTTATTGTCGATATCGAGAACCGTCGACAACACGAAGAGCAAGATTTGCACGCCCACCACGGCGGCAAAGCCACCCTTGATGTAGTACGGATAGCGATGCTCGAAGGTCACGGCGCGCTGGAGGACTTCGCGACGGTACGAATCGGAATCGAGCATGACGCGCATGGCCGTACGCAGCGAATAACGCTGACGAGGCAGGTCGTTGGATTCGCAGATCATCATGCCCGTCGTGGAGAGTTCCTTATCGAAGAGCAGGTTGAGGTTGAGCAGCAACGGACGCAGCTGCAGGCCGATAAAGAGCGCGATGATCAGGAACACACCCAGGATGCACAGGTTAAAGAGGTAATTAAACGAGTACATGCCGCCGACGGTCTCGCGCAGCAGGTTAATGCCATAGGTAAAGGGCAGCAGCGGATGGAGCCATTGGAAGAAGCCGGGCATCATCTCGATGGGGTACATGCCCGACGAGCCAGGAATCTGCACGATGACGAGAATGACGCCGATCGCTTTGCCGATATGCTTAAACGTGGTGGACAGCGCATAGATGATGTTGACATACGTTAACGAGATGGCGATGCCGCCCAGCACAAATAGCAATGGGTTGACGCACTGCACGCCGATAATCAGGTCGCCCACCGTCACGATAATGGCCTGGAATGCGCCCAGGATTACCAGCAGCAGCCAACGGCCAAAGTAGCCCTGACGAGCGGTAAAGGTGCCGATGCCCTCGCGATCGACTTCGAGCTTGTAGATGGCGATGAGCACGTAGCCGCCCACCCAAAGCGCCAGGTTGGTGTAGAACGGAGCGATGCCCGAGCCAAAGCTCTTGACCGGATAGATTGCCTTGGACGTCAGCTCAACCGGAGACGCCATGAAATCTGCCACGTCATTGACGTCGACATTCATCAGGTCGGCCAGCTCGCCCATGGACTCGGACGTTTGAAGTGCCGCGATATCGTTGGCAGCGGTTGCAAGCTTGTCTTGAACCTTGGCAAGTGAGGCATCGGTCTGGGAGAGCGTGGTCTTTGCCTGTTTGAGGGTAGCATCGAGTTGCGACAGCGTGCCGCGCGCATTTGCAATCGTGGGGGTAAGCCCCGACACGATACCGGTCAGGTCGCCTGAAACGGCGGCAAAGGAATCAAGCGCGCTCGAAGCCTTCGGCAGCGCGTTTTGGCCCAGATCCGTCTGGGCCTGGCCAATGTTGGTCGCGCCGGTTTGAATCGCATTGTCGATAGCATCGCTGGCACCCGAAACGGCCGAGGCGTCATTCGCAATAGCGCTTGACTGCGCAGAGAGATTGTCTTTAACGGCCCGAAGGCTCTCGTTTTGTCCTCGTAGCGTGTCGATCGTCGACGCGATCAGCGCGTTAATCTCATCCGAACCCGTCGGCGCGCTGTCAGCAAGTTCCTGCAGCTTATCGATAAGAGCCTTGTTGTGGTCAATCGTCGTCTGAAGCGACTCGAGCGAGTTGTCGATACGAGTGGTCGTTGACGTCAGGGCGCCCGTCATCTTTCCGACGGCGGCGTTTGCAGACGCCGACGTCTTGGTCAGCGCGAGGCTGCCCTCAGAGAGCGCCTTCGAAAGCGAGGTGATGGACTTGCCCGCCGTGGTGCGAGCCTCGCCCAACAAGTCATTTCCCTGAGAAATCGCCTGTGTAAGCGAAGGCGTCTGTCCCTGCAAGCCGGCAAGTGCCACGTCAGCAGAAGCGATGGCACCGCTCGTCTTATCGATGGCGGTATTCATGTCGCCGATGGAGTCACGCACTTCGCTCAGGGTTTCGGACGCCTCGGACACCGAGCTCGTCAGCGAATCCTGCGTCTGAGTCGCCTTGTCCTTTAGATCGATACCCGCATCTTTCGCAATGCCGGCTACGGTCTCACCCACCGTGGAGACAAACTCCGCGTTAATCTGCTCCTCAATAGTATTGGCACCGGTATCGGTGACCTTAGGCGCAATGGCGCTCTTTTTCTCGTTGACGTAGTACGTGAGCTTGGGCTGATGGTAATTGCCGTCGAGCATCGATACGAGATTGTCGGAGAAATTCTTGGGGATCACGATGGCAGCGTAATACTCGCCGCTCTCGACGCCCTCCTTGGCATCGGCGGCCGAGTCGACGAAGGTCCAGCCCAGCTGATCGTTCTCTTTGAGCTGGTCGACCACTTTATCGCCTGCATTGAGCTCGCCCACCAGGTCATTCTGGGTGCCCTGATCGTTGTTGGCGATGGCGATTTTAATGCCCTGGGTATTTCCGTACGGATCCCAGTTGGCAACGATGTTGTACCAGGCATATAGCGAGGGAATGACGCACACGCCCAGGGTAACCACCAGGGCGACGGGGTTCACGAGCAATCGCTTGATGTCGCGTTTAAAGATCGCAAAGGACACCTTTGCATCGGATAGTTTGCTGCCGAGACTCACGCTTGGACCATCCATCCTGTCGTTGAATCAAATCGTACTATCAAAAACCATTGTACGTAGGCGCTTTAGCGTCTCAAAACACAATGGTATTGAGTTTTGCGGGTAGCAATATACTACGAAGATTAGTTAACGTACAGTTGTACAGTATCTCAAATTCCCGCAGCTCACAAAACCACAACCCGCACAAATTAGCTACCCTAACAACGTCGCAGGTTGAGCATAAGTCAGCGAAAACGCCCCTAAGCGAGCAAGGTGACGTGAAAGAGGAGGGAAGCGTACTTCGGTACGCGACCGACGATTGAACGTCAGATTGCCGCTTAGGGGCGTTTGCAGCGTCGACTGGTCCGCCGTTCGTTAGA
>CAKUHM010000069.1 GCA_934655835.1 uncultured Collinsella sp.
CCCTGGGTCAGTTCAACAGCGGAGACGATGTAGAACTCTGCCAGGTCGACGGCCTTGTCGCCGGTCAGCAACGCGTGCATCTCGGCGGGAACGACCGCCTTCACGCGGACCTGCTGGCTCTTGGTAAAGGTGCCAGCGGAGCGGGCATCCTCAAGGGCCTTGGTCACGGCGCTACGGAGCTCGAGCGAAGCCTCGAGCACGCCCTCAAACTCATTGGCCTCGTCGACCGTGATGGGCGACTTGTACCAATCGAGGAGCGCGGCGTACTTCTGATGATCGACGCAGCCGGCGGGCGCATAGGCCATGGCCTCGTCGACCGTGTAGGACAGGATCGGCTGCAGGTCGCGCATGAGCATCGAGAAGAGCTCGGCCAGCACGGTCTGGGCGCTGCGACGCTCGAGCGAGCCAGGCTTGTCGCAGTACAGACGGTCCTTCAGGGCGTCGAGGTACACGTTGGAGAGCTCGGTGACCACGAAGTCGTAGAGCGCACGGTAGGCGCGCGGGAACTCGTAGCTGGCGTAGGCGTCGTCGACCTCGGCCTGGACCTGGGTCAGGCGGGCAACCATGAGCTTGTCGAGCGGCAGCAGGTCGGCAAAGGCGACGCCGTCGGTCTCGGGCTCAAACTGACCCTCGAGCTCGGAGAGCAAGAAGCGCAGCGTGTTGCGGAAACGACGGTAGGCATCGGACGTACGAGCAAGGATCTCGTGGTCGATGGACACGTCGGAGCTGGTGTCGACGGAGGCAACCCACAGGCGGATGATGTCGGCGCCCATCTCGTCACAGACCTTGTTGGGGTCGATGACGTTGCCGAGCGACTTGGACATCTTGCGGCCCTGACCATCGAGGGTGAAGCCCTGCGAGACGACCGCCTTGTACGGAGCGTGGCCGTTGGCGCCCACCGAGGTGAGCAGCGAGCTCTGGAACCAACCGCGGTGCTGGTCGGAGCCCTCGAGGTACACGTCCGCCGGATACTCCAGCTCGGGACGGTACTCGCAGACGGCCTTCCAGGACACGCCGGAGTCCCACCACACGTCGAGGATGTCCTTATCGGCCTTGAGGTGATGGCCGCCGCACTTGGGGCAGACGCAGGCCTCGCCCAGATAGCTCTCGGGAGCGTCGGTGAACCAAGCGTCGGAGCCCTTCTCGTGGAAGAGCTTGATGACGGCGTCGAGCGTGGCATCGTTCATGACCTTCTCGCCGCAGTCGGCGCAGGTGTAGCTGGGGATAGGCACGCCCCAGTTACGCTGGCGGCTGATGCACCAGTCGGGACGCTGCTCGACCATAGCGCCGATGCGGTTGGCGGCGTGGGCCGGATACCACTTGACGTTCTCGCGGACCTCCTTGCCAGCCTGCTCGCGCAGACCGGTCTTGTCCATCGAGACAAACCACTGATCAGTAGCACGGAAGAGCACCGGGTGCTTGCAGCGCCAGCAGTGCGGATAGCTGTGCGTGATCTTCTTCTCGAGGACCAGGGTGCCGCGCTCGCGCAGGAACTCGATGATGTGCGGGTTGGCCTCATCGGTATCCATACCGCTGAAGGGGCCGCCGGTGCCAAACTCCTCGCCGGTGTAGAACTTTCCGTCGTCATCGACCGGCATGCAGATGTCGGTGAAGCCCTCCTTGAGGCAGGCAAAGTAGTCGTCGACGCCGTGGCCGGGCGAGTTGTGGACGATACCGGTACCGTCGTCGACACCGACGTAATCGGCCAGCAGCGCCACGCCCTCGACACCGTCGAAGATCGGCTGCTTGTAGTGGATGTGGTGGAAGGTCTCGGCGGGAACCACGTAGGGCTTGCCGTCGACCATGACCGGGGTGTACTCCCAGCCAAACTCCTCGCAGCACTTGGGAGCCAGGTCCTCGAGCATGACCTCAGCGCGGCCGTCGTGCTCGACGGCGACGTAAGCGGCGCCGGGCTTGAGGGAAACTGCCTGGTCGGAGGGGATGGTCCACGGCGTGGTCGTCCAGATGATGAAGTCGACCGGGCCATCGAAGTTCTCGAGGCCGGCGGGCTTGGAGGTCATCTCGAAGCGCACGAAGATGGAGGGGCTCGTCTCGTCAGAGTACTCGATCTCGGCCTCAGCGAGCGCGGTGTGGCAGTGCTTGCACCAGTGGACGGGCTTGTGACCGCGATAGATCATGCCCTTATCGAACATGGCCTTAAAGACCTCGATGTCAGCGGCGTCATGCTGGTGATAGAGCGTCAGGTACGGGTTGTCCCAGTCACCGAGCACGCCCAGGCGACGGAAGCCGGCCTTCTGCAGCTCAATGTTCTCGACAGCAAACTTGTTGCAGAGCTCGCGGATCTTAGCCGTGGAGGTCTGGTTGAACTTCTCGGTGCCGAGCTTCTCCTCGACCTTGTGCTCGATCGGCTGACCGTGGCAGTCCCAACCGGGGACATAGGGAACTTCGCAGCCCTGCATCATCCAGTAACGGTTGATCATGTCCTTGGAGATCTTGTTCATGGCGTGGCCGATGTGGATCGGACCGTTGGCGTACGGAGGGCCGTCGTGCAGCACGAACTTCTTGTGACCCTCGTTCTTCTTCAGAACTTGCTCGTAGACCTTGTTGTCCTGCCAGTCCTTGAGTCGCTTGGGCTCGGACTTGGAAAGACCGGCACGCATGGGAAATCCGGTTTTGGGCAGATTCATCGTCTGCTTGTACTCGTTTGCCACGGTACCCCTTTCTTGTCGTGGGCGCGCACGCCCTCTGGGCACCAAAAAAGCGCCCGTCCCTGCAAGCTGGGACGAAGCGCCATCAAACGGACAGACTGCCCGTAAAAGCTCTTCGCTTAACCACCCAGCTTAGATGCCCTCGCCCGCGTCGCCGCGCGCTCGCATCCGTTACTCGGCTGGCCTGTATCGACGACCATCTCGGCGATGTCTACTAAGACGAACCTGTTCGGCACGTCCGTTGGGACCGCAGCTCCGGGGTGATTTTCATCGGTCGCACGCACGGGTTCTCAGCGCTCCCCGCTCTCTGTGGCATGCGGATGGCCGACTACTCGTCCCCATCAACGCTTATGCGGAGTATGCTAGCACGTTCCGCGCCGGCGAAAAACCCTCAACACTGGTTTTATACGTTCGAAATTTCTCACGGCTGTGTGCCTTCTCTTGGAGCAAAATACCTGAAAGCACTTTATCGAGCGAAAGAAGGTTGCTATGCGCACGATTGGAATGAGCGACTACACCGTTGGCGAGGACTGCTTTGCCGAGCTGCCCGCCGCGCTGGCCGAGTACGGAGCGACGAAGGTTGCCATCATTGGCGGCAAGCGCGCCCTGGCCGCGGCGCTGCCGGGTATCGAGGCGGCACTTGAGGGCGCCGATGTCGAGGTTCTGGAGACGCGCGTCTACGGCACCAACAGCACGCGCGCCAACATTGCCAAGCTCGTGAACTCCCCTGCCTGCCAGGAGGCTGACGTGCTCATCGCCTGCGGCGGCGGCAAGGCGCTCGACACCGTTAAGACCGCGGCCATCGAGCTTAAAAAGATCGTTTTCACCGTCCCGACGATCTGCTCCAACTGCTCTGCCGCGACCGCCATTGCCGTCGTGTACAACGACGACGGCTCGCTCGAGGGCTATTCGTATCCCAACCGCCCCGCGCATATCTTCATTAACCCCAAGATCATCGCCGAAGCACCGGCGGAGTACTTCTGGGCCGGTGTGGGCGACGCCCTGTCCAAGCAGCCCGAGGTCGAGTACGCCACGAGCGCCGGCAACCTGGAGCACACGGCCGGCCTTGGCCTGGCGCTTGCCCACACCTGCTCCGAGCCGCTGTTTACCTATGGCGTCCAGGGTCTTGAGGACGTGCGCGAGAACCTGTCGAGCGAGGCCGTCAAGCAAATCGCACTCGACATCGTGGTCAACACGGGCTATGTCTCGAACCTCACGAACCAGAACGATTACTACTACAACTCGAGCGTGGCGCACGCGTTCTACAACGCCACCTGCAGCATTCCGCGCGAGGGCTCCTACCTGCACGGCGAAGTTGTGAGCCTGGGCGTGCTCGTTTTGTTTGCCTACACGGGCGATACCGAGAACCTGGAGCGCTACGCCGCCTTTAACAAGCAGATGGGCCTGCCCGTTACGCTTGAGCAGGTCGGCCTTTCCGAGGCGGACATCCCGGCCCTGTGCGAGTACGCGCACGCCACCAACGAGTGGAAGAAGGGCAACCCGGAGCCCTTCACCGACGAGAAGTTCGCCGCCGCCATCAAGGCCGCCAACGCCTACGGCCACACGCTCCTGGCCTAACCGACCAAAACCACCACAAAGGGGACAGGCACCTTTGTGGTGGTTTTTTATTGCTCCAGCATACTCGGGTCGAATTCGCTTGCGGGGATTACGCGGTAGCCGTGACGCAGGAGTAGATCGACGAAGACTCCGTTGCCCGCCGTGAGCGTGCCACTGAAGGTTCCGTCGTAGATACGGCCGACGCCGCACAAGGGACTGCGATCCTGCAGTATGCACGCGGCAATCTCGTCCGGGCCACCCGCCTGTTCGCACATATCGAGCGCGCGCTGGGCGCCCAGGCGAAACTCGCGATCGACCGACACGCCCTCGCGGGTGCGAACCTCACCGTCCACAATCTCGGATGGGTCGCGCGGCGTGGGCAGGCCGCCAAAGACCTCTGGGCACACGAGGAGCACCTCGGTCCCGGTTCGTTCGCAAGCCTCGACCAGCTCGCGATGATAGTTGTCGAGCCCGTTGTACTTGCAGCTCTCGCCCATCAAGCAAGCGCTCACCACGATCTTCATATCAATCCCTCCTGAGCAAAAAGCCCCATTTGAGATCGTCACTCAAATGGGGCGTTCGACGCTATACGACCAGTCTTACTGCTGCTTCGGCATCAGTGGATTCTCACGCGTAAGCAGATTCATGAACTCCTCGCCCGTGATCGTCTCCTTCTTGTACAGGTAACGAGCCAGCTCATGGAGCTTAAACTTGTTCTCCTTGAGGATCTGCAGAGCGCGGTCATGCGCGTCCTCGATCAGCTTGGCGACGATCGCGTCGACGCGCTCGGCCGTACCGGGGGCGCAGGTGAGCGACGTGTCCTGGTTGAGGTAGGCATTCTGAACGGTACCGAGCGCCATCATGCCAAACTCTTCCGACATACCAAAGCGCGTCACCATGTTGCGGGCGAGCTTGGTGGCCTGCTCGATATCATTGGCCGCGCCAGTCGTCATCTCGCCAAAGATGAGCTCCTCGGCAGCACGTCCGCCGCAGTAGACGGCGAGCTTGTCGAGCACCTCCTGGCGCGTGGTCAAGAAGCGCTCATCCTCCTCGACCTGCATGGTGTAGCCCAGAGCGCCGCTCGTACGCGGCACGATGGTGATCTTCGTTACCGGCGCAGAGCCCTTCTGGCGGGCGGCAACGATGGCATGGCCGATCTCGTGGTAAGAAACGACCTGCTTCTCGTGATCGGACAGCACCGTGGACTTGCGCTGCTGACCGGCGATGACGACCTCCACCGACTCCTCAAAGTCATCCTGGGTTGCACGCTTGCGACCCTCGCGAACGGCGCGCAGGGCGCCCTCGTTGATGATGTTGGCCAGATCGGCACCCGAGGCGCCAGGCGTGGCGCGGGCGATCGCGGTCAGGTCGATCGGCGGCTGCGTCTTCACGCTCTTGGCATGCAACTCAAGAATGTTCTTACGGCCGGTCAGGTCGGGCAGCTCAACGGGGATACGGCGGTCAAAACGACCGGGACGCAACAGGGCCGGGTCAAGGCTGTCGGGGCGGTTGGTAGCAGCGAGAACGACAATACCCTTGTGGTTATCGAAGCCGTCCATCTCGGTCAGCAGCTGGTTGAGCGTCTGCTCGCGCTCGTCGTTGCCGCTAAAGCCGCCGCCATCGCGCTTCTTGCCGATGGTATCGATCTCATCGATAAAGACGATGCAGGGAGCCTTTTCCTTGGCCTGCTTAAACAGATCACGCACCTTGGCGGCGCCACGGCCGACGAACATCTCGACGAACTCAGAACCCGAAATGCTAAAGAACGGAACGCCCGCCTCGCCGGCAACAGCCTTGGCGAGCAGGGTCTTACCGGTGCCCGGAGGGCCGACGAGTAGAGCACCGCGCGGCAGCTTGGCGCCGATCTCCTCGTAACGCTGCGGCTTCTCCAGAAAGTCAACGACCTCTTTGAGGGACTCCTTAGCCTCTTCCTGGCCGGCGACGTCCTTAAAGGTCACGCCCACGTCCTTGGAGGCGATCACGCGCGCGCCGGACTTACCCAGTCCGCCGCCGCCAAAACCGCCGCCGCCAAAGTTCATCGACGGGCCGTCATCGCCCATGGCCTTCTTCATGCGGCGGTTGAGCCACCAGCCGATGAGGAAGAAAATCGCCATGGGAAGAATAAGTGTGAGCAGGTAGTAAGTCATCAGGCCCGAGTTTTTATCGGGAACGACCGATTCCAGGGACGCACCGGATTCAAGCACGCGATCGGTAAAGCCCGCATCGTTCGGCACGCCGGTCGTCTTGTAGGCGATATTCTCGTCCTCGCCCTTCTTGGTGTAATAAATCGTGTAATCGTCTGTGTTGTACTCGACCTTGTCGACGCTCTTCTTATCAAGCGCTTTGACAAACGTCGAGTAATCGGTCTTCGTAATCTGCTGCGTGTGACCGATGTTGGGGAACAGAACGGTCGAGAGCACGAGGTAGACGACGAAGGCGATGAGCACGTAGAGGATCATATTCCGTCTACGTTTGTTGTCATCCATCTCCATCTGGTTGAACTCCATCTACAGGGGTTGATAATGTTTTCTAGAATACCCAACCCGGACGGCGATAAACCGACGCACGGTACGAAAGGATAGATATGGCATCTCTGGAAGTCGGCAAAGTTCAAATCTATACGGGCGACGGCAAGGGCAAGACGACGGCTGCGCTGGGGCTCGCGCTGCGCGCCACGGGCTATGGACTTAACGTGCTCATGCTTCAGTTTGCCAAGAAGCTGCACTGCGCCGAACACGACGCAGCACCTCGATTGGGGCTACGCATCGTACAAGCCGACCGCGACACACCCGAGGCCTGTGCCGCACAGATCATGGAGCTGGCGCGCGAGCAGATTGGCCGGGTAGATGTGCTGATTCTGGACGAGCTGGGCGAGGCCATGCGCCGCGGTTTCGTGGTGCGCGAGGATATCGAGGAACTGATCGCGATGAAGCCCGCCACCACGGAGCTCGTACTGACCGGCCGCGGCCTACTCC
>CAKUHM010000070.1 GCA_934655835.1 uncultured Collinsella sp.
CACGCCGCAGGGCGGGTTCGACCTTTACGCAATCGCTCAATAACTGTGCCTGCCGCTTCTCCTTGCCGCCAAGAGTGGGACAATAGCCCTCGACACTATTGTTTACTTTTGGAGGAAGTAGCATGTCCACCGTCACCACCATCAAGCGCGGCGGCCTCACCGCGGCCATCGATTCCATGGGCGCCCAGCTCACGAGCCTTGCCCTCAACGGCAACGAGTATCTGTGGCAGGGCGATCCGGCCTTTTGGGGCAAGCACGCACCCATCCTGTTCCCCATCGTGGGATCGCTGCGCAACAACACGGCGACGTCTGCGGCCGGCACCTGCGAGATGGCTCGCCACGGCATCGCGCGTATCGTGGAGCACAAGATCGTCGAGGTGTCGGAGGATGGCTCGTCCGTTACCTACGAGATCACCGACACGCCCGAGTCGCTCAAGGCTTTTCCCTTCCACTTTAAGCTCAACATGACCTATGCCCTGACCGGCGATGCCACCCTTACGCAGACCTTTGCCGTTACCAACACCGGCGACGTGGACCTGCCGTTCTCGGTGGGCGGCCACCCCGCATTTAACGTGCCCGCTCCCGGTGCCGAGGACGAGGCATTCGAGGATTACGAGCTGACGTTTACCGAGCCTTGGACCAACGAGGCCCCCATCATCACGCCCGATGGCCTCATGACGTTCGAGGGCAGCTACAAGGCGCCCGATAACTCGGACGTGCTGCCCATCACGCACCGTAGCTTCGATAACGACGCCATCATGTTCACCGATACCCCGGGCTTCACGCTCACGCTGCGCGGCCGCAAGTCGGGCCACGGCGTCAAGATCGACTTTAAGGGCTTTAAGTACATCGGCGTGTGGTCTGCTGCCAACGACGCCCCGTTTGTGGCGCTTGAGCCTTGGACCGGCCACACCACCATGGACACCGAGGACGACGTCTTCGAGCACAAGGTCAACACCATCACCCTGGCACCGGGTGCTACCGACGTTCGTTCCTTTAGCGTCACTCTGCTTTAGAGGTTCCGCCGTTCTACCGAACGGCGGACCAGCCGACGCTGCGCGGGCCGCATTTGGACAATCTGACGTTCAACTTCAAGGGCGCGACCAGAAGGTCAGCGCCCTTTCGTTTCACGTCACCTTGCCTCAAATGCGACCCGCTCGCTGACGGCGACAAGACATCGGTTTTCTCGTAGTTGTCAAGTGATTGGTGCATTGGGGACAGGTTTCTTTGCACTAATCTCTCATTTTCTAGTTCGTTAACTGGTATATATGCATCATTGAAGGCGCGAAACGCTGTATCCTGTTTTGATATTCGCATAGGATTCAACAGGGAAGGCAGATTATGCATTCTCCCCAACAGCACGGCACGCATGCTCAGCCGGTGTGCAGCCGTCGCATCTTTTTGGGTAGCGCTCTCGCTGCGAGCGCTACCGTCGTCGCCGGCGCGCTTGCCGGCTGCCAGCGTCCGTCCACGCTGGAAGTAGTTCAGCCTACGACGGGCGGCGGTCGCGACGACCTGTCCGATTCCGTCATCGGCAAGGACAAGATCCGCATTGGCATGGAGGCGGCCTACGCCCCGTACAACTGGCAGGTTTCCGAAGCCAGCGAGTTCACCATCCCCATCGATAACGTGCAGGGTGCCTATGCCGATGGTTACGACGTGCAGATCGCCAAGATCGTCTGCAAAGCCCTCGGTGGCGAGCCCGTTGCCGTCAAGCAGAGCTTCTCGGGCCTCATCGATTCGCTCAACAACGGCCAGATCGACCTCATCATCGCCGGTATGAGCGCCACGCCCGAGCGCGAGGAGTCCGTCGGCTTTTCCGAGCCGTACTTCATTGGCTACTTTGGCCTGTTCGTAAAAGAGGGCTCTCCCTACCAAAACGCCACCAAGCTCAGCGACTTCAGCGGCGCCACGGTGCTCGGCCAAAAGGACACCATGCTCGATACCGTCATCGACGAGATCCCGGGTGTTGTCCACAAGAACCCGGTCGATTCGGTCCCCACGGTGTTTTCGAACCTGCTGCAGGGCACGTGCGACGCCGTGACCTACAACACCGAAAACGAGAAGGGCTATATGGCCCAAAACCCGGGTATCGTGCCGATTCAATTTGCCGAGGGCGAAGGCTTCAAGCAGGAGGTCACGGCAAACGTCGGCTGCCGCAAGGGCTCGGACAAGCTGCTTAAGCTCATCGACAAGACGCTCAAGGGCGTCAGCCAGGAGGAGCGCGACCAAATGTGGGACGCGTGCCTCGACCGTCAGCCGGCATAGGGAGGCAGCATGAAAACCATCAATCGTCTGGCCTCCTTTATCAAGGCCGACCACCGTTATGTGTACCTGGGTACGAGCGTCATCGCGGCACTTGGTCTGGCGTTTAGCCAGCGCAACCCCACGCCGCTGAGCTTCTTGGCGCCCACCGGCATCTTCCAGGACTGCCTCTGGGCAATCCTTTGGGTCTGGATCATCGTGTCGGCGGCGGCGCTCGTCACCAAGCTCATGCACTGGAACGACTATCGCGAAGCGTCGCCGTTTGCTTCCGACCGTTTCTGTCGCGGCGCGCGCCTGGGCAGCTATGTCGTCGTTGCCATCGCGGCGATCTTCTTTATCGACCGCTGCGTCATGTCGTTTATCGACCTGGTGCAGGTGAGCATTGTCTCGGACTCCAACCCCAGCGACTTTTTGTCGAGCCTGGTCTATATGACCTATAAGAGCGGCGACTTCTTTATCCGCGGCATCGAGATCACCATCGCGCTTGCTACCTTTGGCACGATCATCGCCTTTTTCCTGGCGCTGGTCTTTGTGTTCCTGCGCATCCAGACGTTCGATCGCGTGGACAACGACCTCACGCGTTTCTTCAAGAGCATCGGCCGCGGCTTTGCGACGGTCTACTCCACCGTCGTGCGCGGCACGCCCATGATGGTCCAGGGCCTGCTCATCTATTACGCGGGCTTTACCGTCCTGCGCGGCATGGGCTTCGAGACCGCCCAGGCCAATCAGATCTGGAGCACCTTTACCGCCGGTCTCGTCACCATCTCGCTCAACTCCACCGCTTACATGATGGAAGTCCTGCGCGGCGGCATCGAGTCCATCGACGCCGGCCAGGCCGAGGCGGCGCGCTCGCTGGGTCTGTCGCAGTGGCAGGCCATGCGCAAGGTCGTGTTCCCCCAGGGCATTAAAAACGCGATCCCCGCGCTCACCAACGAGCTCATCATCAACATCAAGGATTCGTCGGTGCTTTCGGTCATCGGCGTGTTCGACCTCATGTACGCCACCACCACCGTCGCCGGCGTGTACTACCGCCAGATGGAGGTCTACTGCGTGGCGCTCGTGGTCTACCTGATCCTGACGCTCGTGGCGAGCCGCCTGCTCGAGGCCTTTGGCAAAAAGCTCGGCGCCGAGGCCCCGGCAACGCTGCCCAGCTCCAACTAGGCTCAAGACGAGGAGAATCATCATGGCAGATACCGCCACTACCGGCGCTGCGGCCGCCGCACAGACCAAAGAGCCGCTCATCCGCGTCGAGGGCTTGCGCAAGAGCTTCGGCTCGCTCGAGGTGCTCAAGGGTATCGACCTGGCCGTCAATCCCGGCGAGGTCGTCACCATCATCGGCGCCTCGGGCTCGGGCAAGTCGACCTTCCTGCGCTGCCTCAACCTGCTCGAGACCCCGGACGCGGGCCACATCTGGTTCCACGGCCAGGACCTCACAGCCGAGCGCTGCAATATCAACAAGCTGCGCGAGGACATCGGCATGGTGTTCCAGGGCTTTAACCTGTTCAACAACATGGACGTGCTCGACAACTGCACGCTCGCGCCCGTCACGCTCAAAAAGATGAGCAAGGCCGAGGCCGAGAAGGTCGCGATGGAGCACCTGACGAGCGTGGGGCTCGAGAGGTTCGCGCATGCCGCCGTGGGCCGCCTGTCCGGTGGCCAAAAGCAGCGCGTGGCCATCGCGCGTGCCCTGTGCATGAACCCGCAGATCATGCTGTTCGACGAGCCGACCTCCGCACTTGACCCCGAGATCGTGGGCGAGGTACTCGAGGTCATGCGCAAGCTCGCCGCCGACGGCATGACCATGGTGGTCGTCACGCACGAGATGGCCTTTGCCCGCACGGTGTCCGACCGCGTGGTCTTTATGGACAAGGGCGTGGTGCTCGAGGACGCCGCGCCGGCGGAGCTCTTCGGCAACCCCAAACACCAGCGCACCCGCGAGTTCCTCTCGCGCTATCTTGAGGACAAATAACCGACCGCAAATGCGTGAACGATGGGGCCGCTCCCGTGGGGCGGCCCTCGTCGTCACAATCGAAAGGATGTCATGGCCGAGGTTTGGCGCTTTTTTGCGCATGAGGATGATTTTGCCGATATAGACGAGGCCGGGGCGTGCGAGCGCTTGGGCCGTGTGCTGTCGTTTCCGACCATCTCGAGTATGGATGCCGAAGCGGTTGACTGGCAGCCGTTTGATGGCCTGCGTGCCTATATGCAGCAGGCCTGGCCGCGCGTGTTCGCGGCGGGCGAGGTCGAGCTCATCGACCATTCACTGCTCGTGACGCTTGCCGGCTCCAACCCCGCCCTTAAGCCCGTTATGCTCATGGGTCACATGGATGTGGTTCCCGTGGTACCGGGTACCGAGGAAGATTGGGCTCACGCCCCCTTTAGCGGATGCGTGGACGACACCTACATTTGGGGTCGTGGCGCAATCGACATGAAAGACCAGGTCGCAGGCATTCTCGAGGCCGTTGAGTACGCACTGGCGCACGGTTGGCAGCACGAGCGCACGCTGCTGCTGGCCTTTGGCCAGGACGAGGAGACCACGCAGTACGGCGCGGGCGCCATCGGCCGCGCGCTCGAGGAGCGCGGGATTGAGCTTGAGTACCTGATCGACGAGGGCGACTACCGCATCGTCTCTGCTGCAGAGTACGCCGCGGGCGAAGGCTGGCTCATGCACGCCGACCTGGCCGAGAAGGGCTATGCCGACATTGTGCTCAAGACACAGAGCGCGGGCGGACATTCTTCCAACCCCTACGGCGGCACGTCGCTCGAGGTGCTCAGCCGAGCCATCGCGTCGATCTGCGATATCGAGTGGCCGACGCGCGTGACCGACCTGCTCGCTGCGCAGCTCGTTGAGCTGGGGCTCTACACGGCAGATGAAATTGCTGCCAACAAGGACGCCATCGTGCGCGATTGCCTTGCCAGCAAGAAGCTCTATCCGCTCGTAACGACCACCTGCGCGCCCACGCAGATCGAGGGCGGCAGCACCGGTGCCAACGTGATGCCACAGGACATGTGGGCCAACATCAACTTCCGCATGCTCGAGGGCACGAGCGTGGCCGACGTTGTGGCGCGCTGTCGTGAGGCTGTTGCCGCGGCGGGTCTTGCCGGGCGCGTGGAGGTCGAACTTGGCCCTGGCAGCTCCGAACCCTCGCCGTCCCCACGCATCGGCGGTCCCGGCCTCGAGACCGTCCGTGCCATCGCCGCCCGCTATTTCCGTGATCCAAAGGGGGCGGAGGAAAACGGATCATCCGAGCCGTTGGCAATCGTGCCCTCGACCGTGATCGGCGCCACCGACGCTGCCAACTACCAGCGTATTTGCCCTGAGTGCATTCGCTTCTCGGCCTTTGTGGTGGATGATGACGAGTGCGACCGCGGTGTCCACGGCACCAACGAGCGCATCACCCGCCGCGCCTACCTCCAGGGCATCCGCTTCCTCATCGCCCTGCTCCAAACGCTCTAACCAAAAAGCAAGCCTTTGGTGCAATGGGGTCAGGTTTGTTTGCACCAATCATTCCGTGCGGGTTATATGCAGGTTTGCCTGCGCACGCTATCATGTATGGGTTAGACCGCAACTATGTACCCCATACGCGAAGGGATGCGCATGTATCTGAAGATCGACATGTTCTAGCCGGGCTTACCCCCGCAGTGGCGCCGCGCGCCCCATCAATTCTGCCGATTTTCACCTTCACGCATATAAAGGAGTCCCGCCATGCGCGACAAGCTCGAAAAGATCATTAAGGCCTACGAGGAGCTCGAAAAGAAGCTCTCCGACCCGGCCGTCGCCTCCGACATCAAGGAGTTCACGCGCCTCAACAAGGAGTATGCGCACCAGTCCGACCTCATCGCCGCCTCGCGCGAGTACATCGGCGCGCTCGATGACATCGAGGCCGCCAAGGAGATGCTCCGCGACACCACCGATGCCGACGAGAAGGAGATGCTCCAGATGGACATCTCCGAGAACGAGGAAAAGCTTCCCCAACTCGAGGAAGACATCAAGTACATGCTCATCCCGAGCGACCCCAACGACGACAAGAACACCATCGTCGAGATCCGCTCCGCCGCCGGTGGTGACGAGGCCGCCATCTTTGCCGGTGACCTGTACAAGATGTATCAGCGCTTCTGCGAGTCGCGCGGCTGGAAGACCACCGTGCTCGACTCCAGCCCCAGCGAGGCCGGCGGCTTTAAGTCCATTGAGTTCAAGGTCGAGGGCGACCGCGTCTACTCCGTCATGAAGTTCGAGTCCGGCGTCCATCGCGTCCAGCGCGTCCCCAAGACCGAGTCCCAGGGTCGCATCCAGACCTCCACGGCAACCGTCGCCGTGCTTCCCGAGGCCGAGGAGATCGACGTTCAGATCAACCAGTCCGACCTGCGCATCGACACCTACTGCGCCTCCGGCCCTGGCGGTCAGTGCGTTAACACCACCTACTCCGCCGTGCGCATCACCCACCTGCCCACCAACA
This sequence comes from uncultured Collinsella sp., assembly GCA_934655835.1. The sequence goes on from CAKUHM010000070.1 coordinate 6,723, forward strand.
CCGTGGTGCAGTCGCAGGAGCAGCGCTCCCAGATTCAGAACCGCGAGGTCTGCATGCAGATGCTGCGCGCCCGTCTGTACGAGATGGAGCTCGAGAAGCAGCAGGCTGAGCTTGGCGCCGAGCGTCAGAGCCAGATTGGCCATGGTAACCGTTCTGAGAAGATCCGCACCTACAACCAGCCCCAGGACCGCGTGACCGATCACCGCATCGGCTTCAACTCCACCTACAACGGCGTCCTTCTGGGCGACCAGCTCGGCACCGTCATCGAGGCGCTCGCCGCCGCCGAGCGAGCCGAGAAGCTGGCCCAGGCCGTGTAGGTTACGCGGTTCTACGAACCGCGTAACCGGCCGACGCTGCAAACGCCCCTAAGCGGCAATCTGACGTTCAATCGTCGGTCGCGTACCAAAGTACGCTTCCCTCCTCTT
>CAKUHM010000071.1 GCA_934655835.1 uncultured Collinsella sp.
ACTCGGGGGTGTTGAATTTCCTGCCAGAGATGGGGACGCCCATGCAACATATCGATCGGATTATCCGCTCCAAGAACGTCTTTACCGCACAAGATGGCATCGATACCGCCCGCGAGCTGGCGATTGCCATCGCGGACGACCGTATCGTCGCGGTCGGCAAGCCCGATGACGTGATCGCCGCCGCGCCGGCCGCCACGCCGGTCATCGACTATGGCGAGCAGTTTGTCTGCCCTGGCTTTCACGATGCTCACCTGCACTTCTTCCATACCTCGGTCGGCTCCTCGCCGTATATGCTCATGGATATGGGCACGTCCGAGGCAGCATTGGTACAGCATGCGCTCGAGTTTTCCCAAGGCTTGCCCGATGACGCCTGGGTCGTGACCCAGGGCTGGCGCGATTACCGCTGGGACCCGCCCGAGCACCCCACTAAGGCGTCACTCGATGCAACCTTCCCCGATCGCCCCTGCGTTATGTATTCGGGCGACGGGCACACGCTGTGGCTCAACAGCCGCGCACTCGAGGCCCTCGGCGTGACGCGCGACAGTGAACCGCCAGCGGGCGGCAGCTATGACAAGGATGCAAACGGTGAGCTCACGGGTATCGCGCACGAGGCGGCTGCCATGCAGCTGCTACCGCGCTGCCTTGAGTGGCTGGGCGAGGACCGCATCGCGAGCGCTTACGCAGACCAGATGAAGCGCATGGCCGAGCAGGGCATCACCTCAATCTGCGACATGTCGCTCATGCCTATGCCGGGCTGCGACTTTATCCGCGACGATGTCTACGACAAGCTGCAGGCCGCCGGCAAGCTGGGCATCCGCGCCCATCTATTCCCCACGCTGCTGGATGACCAGTCGCGCTTGGAGGAGCTGCAAGCCCGCTACACGAACAATGCGCTGCTCTCGGCGCCGGGCTTTAAACAGTTCTTTGATGGCGTGTCGAGCGAGCATACGGCGTATCTCACCGAGCCCTATACCAATCCGCGCTTCCCGGGCGACCAGGGTCGTCTGACGGTTCCTGCCGAGCGCATGCGCAAACTGGTCCTCGCGGCGGCAGAGCGTGGCCATACCGTGCGCATTCACGTCATCGGCGACGGCGCCATCCATGCCGCACTCGATATCTTTGAGGAGGCGGCAGAGCTCTATGGCCTGCCCCAGCACGGCCACAACACGCTCGAACATCTGGAGAACCTCCTGCCCCAGGACATCGACCGCCTGCGCAAGCTCAACGTGATCGCCTCGAGCCAGCCCTGCCACATCACTTTGGACCCGGGCGGCCCGGAGCGCGACCTGGGTCTGGAGCGTAGCCGCATCATGTGGCCGTTTGCGACTTATAAGCAGCGCGGTATCCGCCAAGCCTTCGGTACCGACAGCCCCATCACGGCCGTTACCAGCATGAATGTGCTCTACACGGCCATTACGCGCCAAGACCCCCGCAGCCACTGGCCCGAGGGCGGCTGGCTCCCCAGCGAGCGCATCGACGCAGCAACGGCCCTGCGCAACTACACCCTGGGCAGTGCCTACGCGGCAGGCGACGAGCAAAACCTCGGCAGCCTAGAACCCGGCAAATACGCCGACCTGGTAGTTCTGGACCAAAACCCGCTCACCATCGACCCCCAAGAGCTCCAGACCACCAAAGTCCAAGCCACCTACCTATCCGGCAACCTCATCTTCGAGCGCTAACCCCATACCCCATCCATCAGTTGCGGTGAAATACGGACTAAATAACGCCTCAACAGCCAAAAACAGTCCATATTCCACCGCAACTTAAAAGGGGCACGTTCCAGCAACGTGCCCCTTTCTTGTACATCCCATCCGCATCGCCATTTTGCTGCACTGACTTTTCTGAATGCCGGACCCGAATAAGTTACCCAGCTCCCGTGTGGCTCCGGAGGGGCGGGGCATAAGGTTTATCGCGAGTTCCGCACGAGCCGAAGGCCACTTAATGTGGCCTTCGTGCGAGCAGGACTGCCCGAGCAGGAAACCTTATGCCCCGCCCCTCCGGAGCCACACGGGAGCCGCGCACAAGTTATCCCCCGGCATTCAGAAAATCTAAGTGCCAAAAAATAAGATTTTTTGACTCCGTGTTGTATAACCCGCCATTCGTGGGTACCATTCAACGCGTACGCAAACAAAGTAGGGAAACCCGCACGGCCCAACCGCGCGGCCCAAAAAGGAGGAAACAAGCATGTCGTCTTTGAAGCCGCTTGCAGATCGCGTCCTGGTCAAGCCCGACGAGGCCGAGCAGAAGACCGCTTCTGGTCTGTACATCGCCAGCAATGCCCAGGAGAAGCCGCAGCGCGGCACCATCGTTGCCGTTGGCGCTGGCAAGGTCAACGACAAGGGTGAGCGCATCCCCATGGACGTTCAGGTCGGCGACGTTGTCATCTACGGTAAGTTCGGTGGCAACGAGGTCAAGGTCGACGGCGAGAAGTATCTGCTGATGCGCGCCGACGACATCTACGCTGTCGTCGAGGCCTAGTCTCGTCAGAATCTCTGATTCGTCTTTGAACGCGCTCGCCGCATAGGACTCGGAAGCGGCGACGCGAGTCACATTTCTTTTGGAGGATTACCTACCATGGCAAAGAACATTACGTTCAACACCGATGCCCGCGCTAAGCTCGCCAAGGGCGTCAACACTCTGGCCGACGCCGTTACCGTCACCATGGGCCCCAAGGGCCGCTACGTCGCTCTGCAGCGCACGTTCGGCGCCCCGACCATCACCAACGACGGCGTTTCCGTCGCCAAGGAGATCGAGCTCGAGGACAACATCGAGAACATGGGCGCTCAGCTCGTGAAGGAGGTCGCTACCAAGACCAACGACACCGTGGGTGACGGTACCACCACCGCAACCCTGCTCGCCCAGGCCATCGTCAACGACGGTCTGCGCAACGTCGCCGCTGGCGCTAACCCGCTGGCCATCCGTCGCGGCATCGACAAGGCCGTCAACGCCGCTGTCGCCGAGATGAAGAAGCAGGCCAAGCCGGTCGAGACCAAGGAGCAGATTGCTTCTGTCGGTACCATTTCCGCTGGTGACCCCGAGGTCGGCGAGAAGATCGCCGAGGCCATGGAGGTCGTGGGCAAGGACGGCGTCATCACCGTCGAGGATTCCCAGACGTTCGACATCCAGATCGACACCGTCGAGGGCATGCAGTTCGACAAGGGCTATGTCTCCGCTTACTTCGTCACGGACAACGACCGCATGGAGGCCGTGATGAAGGATCCGTACATCCTCATCACCGACCAGAAGATCTCCAGCGTCCAGGACATCATGCCTGTTCTCGAGGCTGTCCAGCGCGCCGGCCGTGGCCTGCTCATCATCGCTGAGGACATCGACGGCGAGGCTCTGCCCACCCTCGTCCTCAACAAGATTCGTGGCGCCCTCAACGTCTGCGCCGTCAAGGCTCCGGGTTACGGCGATCGCCGCAAGCGTATCCTCGAGGACATCGCCGTCCTCACCGGTGGTCAGGCTGCTCTGGACGAGCTGGGCGTGAAGGTCGCTGACATCACCGCCGATATGCTCGGTACCGCTAAGTCCGTCACCATCTCCAAGGACAACACCGTCGTCGTTGGCGGCGCTGGCTCCAAGGAGGCCATCGACGCTCGCATCGCTCAGATCAAGGGCGAGATGGAGAATACCACCTCTGACTTCGACCGTGAGAAGCTCCAGGAGCGCCTGGCCAAGCTCTCCGGTGGCGTTGCCGTCATCAAGGTCGGTGCTGCTACCGAGTCCGAGCTCAAGGAGATCAAGCACCGCGTCGAGGACGCCCTGCAGGCTACCCGCGCTGCTGTCGAGGAGGGCATTGTCGCCGGTGGCGGCGTCGCCTTCATGGACGCTGCTCCCGCGCTCGACGCTGTTGAGCTCGACGACCCCGAGGAGAAGATCGGTGTCGACATCGTCAAGAAGGCTCTGACCGCTCCGGTCGCTACCATCGCCAAGAACGCTGGTTTTGAGGGCGCTGTCGTGGTCGACAAGGTTGCCGAGCTGCCCGCTGGCCAGGGTCTCAACTCTGCCAACGGCGAGTGGGGCGACATGATCGAGATGGGAGTCCTCGACCCCGTCAAGGTCAGCCGCGTCACCCTGCAGAACGCTGCTTCTGTCGCCAGCCTGATCCTCATCACCGAGGCTACCGTCTCCGATGTGCCCAAGAACACTCAGCTTGAGGACGCTATCGCTGCTGCCACCGCTGGTCAGCAGGGCGGCGGTATGTACTAAGGCCGACAAGGTCTAGAACTCCCACCGGGAATCCGGGGGCGTGACGGGGGCTTCTCTCCGGAACGTCCTCGGTTAGATTGGGACCCCTTGTCCCGCTCCTTTGGAGCCGCGGACAAGGGGTCCTTTTTGTGTTGATGTCTTTATTTAATGAGGCGCTTTCCGCTTTGTTTGAATGGTGATGTAAGAGGAAGGGCGCCGAGGAATCAGAGCAGCCCTCTTGCTCGCTCGTCGTAGATTTTATTGAGCTCCGATTGCACGTACTCTTCTTTGAGCTTGGCAATGAAACGCACGTCCGAGAACAGCCGGTAGATGAGTATCGCTGCGCCTCCGAGGTCGAGGCACTCGGGATTCTCTTTGATTAACGCCCGTATGACGCTGCTTGAAGTTGCGATGGTATCGGACAGGAGGATGATTTTCTTGGTACGTGCTTGGTACATCTCGGTGCAGTAATCTGATCCGTCGTCCTTGAATATCAGCGTGCACCCGTGAAGTGCCGCTATCAACCAGTTGATAAGAGCGGCCATGCCTGCCTGCGCGCCGACCTTCAGCACATCGCCGGTGCTGACGTATTTGGTAAGCGCCTCGGTATGTGTTTTGTCGAGGATGAGATTGGCGAATGGAATTTGTATCCCGCACGGCGTGTACAGGTCTGTGCCGATGTGGATCAGCTGCTTGATTAGAGCAGCCGCGGCGGCATCCGGCTCGCTCACGACGCGTCTTCCCGCCGCAACCAGCATCTCTACAGTCCCAGCGGGCGCCCCAATCTGCGGATTTTTCCCAAAGGCGCCATAGGAGACCGAGTAGGTTGCGGGAATTCGTGCACCAATACCAAAAACATTGGTGTCTTTAACGCAGGTGATGCTGTTGGTCATGATGTTCGATGTTCCGAACACGAGACCGAGCACTGGGTCGTGGCCGAGGGTCGCGAACCGGTGATTTGCGCCCTTAAAGAGTCCGATGTTTTCTGCCTCGTAGCGTGTCGCGTCGTAGGGCACTCCACGTGAATTAAGAATATGATGTTTTGAGGCGAACAGATGGTTCGATTCCCGTGGCATCCTGTCATCGAAACCAGAGAAGACACGACCTTGGAAGTCGTGCAAAGCGTGTTCTTTTACGTTACCCGCTCCGGCACACTCGACCTCCGTCAGTGAGTTGATGATAAGAATGCGGGCGACTTGGAGCATGGTTGCAGCGACGACGAAGGCGACGTCAGCATCCTGCAGTCGCGTCCGCTCCCTGAACTCCCGGTCGATGTGCTGAAGGTTCTCGCCATACTCGCGGACGGACTTTTCGACTGCCTGCTCGGCCCGGCTCTCGTCAATGGCCACGCATGCCACCCTCGCCGCCATATAGTCGGCAAAGAGTCTGCAGGCATGCTCCTCTTCTTCTGTCACCTGACCGTCCGCCGCCGCGGCGACTTGCAACTGCTCGGCTATGGAGTCCAGCGACACGATGCTAACGTTGTCCAAACAGTCCTTGACTTGGTCGAAGGACAAACCCTCGTCATCCGCGATGACCTGCACCCTCGCCTTGACGTTATTTGGGAGGCCTCCGTCCAGCTTGAGGTAATCGAGACCCTCCTCGAGCCACTTCTGCTCCTCTTGGGAGAAGTCACCGTCGCAGCGCATCAGGAAGCAGAGGGTTGCCACATATGCGTAGATGAAATTGTGTCGCTTCTCTCCCGCAAGGTAGGCGCCCTGCTTGATTCCGTCACGGAAACCCTTGATGCGCGCCCTGCGGAGTCGCGCGGAGAATGAGTTCTCCTTGATGGCATTGATCCCGCCCTCCACGGTCGACGCCGCGTCGGACGCAAGGGACGATGCTCCTTGGGCCAGATTTACGGCGGCACCGATGGCAATTCCGCCTACCGTGTTCGCGGCCCCTGTAATCGTTTTGCCTGCATCGGACGACGCAATTTGCTCGCCGGCACTCGACATACCTTCCGCAACCGAGCACATGGCGCTGCCGATGGCCTCGGATGCCGAGGTGGCCGTGTCGACGATAACGTTTCCCGCGCCTTCAGCTGCATTCGTGGCGCCTTTGGCGGCGGACTCGATGGCCGCGGATGTGTCTTTTGCTATCTCACCGGCGGCTTGGGCGGCTTGGGATAGAGCTTTCCCGAGATCAAGTTTTGCTGCCAATTTGTTCTCCTGACATACGCGGGTTGCGCAGTGACCTCCTTCATACTACTGCGCGGTGCGGAGCATTTGGTACGTCGGTGGATTGATGATTGCGGAAAATGGGATACTTCATCTTCATTCCGCTTCCGTTTCCACGCCACAAATTACCCTTGGCATACTTGCACGAATGCTCCCTCGTGCTACACTTGCAATTGCTGTTTCAGGGCGGGGTGAAATTCCCCACTGGCGGTAAATCGGGCGGTGCCACAGGGGTGCCGTGGCGCGGGCGAGGTGCCTGCGGCCGAGCCGATGAGTCCGCGACCCGTGTGTGCGTTGGTTCGCATGCCGGCTGAACTGGTGAGATTCCAGTACCAACGGTTAGAGTCCGGATGAAAGAGGCAGGTGATCTTATGTCTGAACAGTCGCAGCATATCCATTTTGAGAACACGAATAGGTGGAGCACCAAACAGCTCGTTACCATGGCGTTGATGTGCGCCTTGGGCGCGCTCTTTATGTATGTGCAGCTGCCCATCCTTCCCTCGGCGCCGTTTTTGACGTATGACCCGTCGCTGGTGCCGGCGATGGTGTGTGGATTTGCGTATGGCCCTGGTGCTGGCACCGCTGTTGCCGCTATGGCGATCGTCATCCATGCGCTCACCACGGGCGATTGGGTCGGTGCGCTTATGAACTTGGTTGCCACGCTGGGCTACATTCTGCCCGCGGCCATCGTCTACCAAAAGATGCATACCTATAAGGGTGCCGTGATTGGC
>CAKUHM010000072.1 GCA_934655835.1 uncultured Collinsella sp.
ACCATCTTCGCCTGTATTGCGACTATACAGGCAAGCCCCCGGCGTGACAAAGGGGCCGCCCCATCACGCGTAAGTTGCGGCGGAATAGCTCCTGTTTGGGGGTGCGGAGGCCAGATTTAGGAACTATTTCACCGCAACTGATTGAGGGATTTTTGCCCTGCCGAAGCGATGGCTCGCTGCATCCACGTGACGCGTGTTAGAGTGGCGGACATCTGGGTCTACCCAGCCACACGCATTATTGGAGTTATTGTCTTGGCATCCGCATCCGCGTCTACTAGTAAGTCAACCGCTGCCGCGCTTTCCCCTGCGCGCACCAACCTCTGTCTAGCGCTGCTCGTGCTGCTGGGCTTTTCGCTCGGCTGCTCGGAGTTCGTGGTTATCGGTATCGAGAGCGACCTGGCGACGGAGCTCGGCATCTCGCTTGCCACCGCGGGCCAACTCATCAGCGTGTTCGCGCTGGTTTACGCCATCGCGACGCCGGTGCTCGCGCTCAGCACGGGGCGTTTTCGCCGCTACCAGCTGCTCGTGTGCTATAGCATCGTCTTTGTGCTCGGCAACCTGGTCATGGCACTGGCGCCCAACTTCCAGGCGCTCTTTATCTCGCGCATCATCCTGGGTTCCGTCTCGGGTGCACTGCTCGCCGTGGGTGTAACGTACATCCCCGAGCTGCTGTCCCCGCAGCAAACTTCGCTTGCCATCTCGGTGGTATATGGTGCGTTTTCCGTGGCAATGGTCTTTGTCACTTCGATCGGCAAGTTCGTGGCCGACACGCTCGATTGGCACGTGGCCATGTACGGTACGCTGACCTTTGCCGTTTTGATCTGCGCCGCGCTCGTGGCGTTTATGCCGCGCGCTGGGCAAACCGACGAGCCCGCCACCTTTCGCGAGCAGGCGGGTCTGCTGCGCGAGCCGAGCATCATCACCGGCATGCTCATCTTTTTGTTTGGTGTGGGGTCGGTCTATGTGTTCTACGGCTACGTGACGCCCTATCTGGAGCAGGTGTTGGGTATGGGCACGGTAGAAGCCAGTACCACGCTCATGGCCTACGGCGTGTTCTGCCTGATCTCGAACATCCTGGGCGGATGGATCGATGCGCGCTTTGGCATGAAGGCGCTGCTTGTGACGTTTGTGCTGCAGGCTGCGGCGTTGCTCGGGCTGTTTGCTGTGGGCGGCACCATGCCGCTCGCGCTGGTCTTTGTCTTTAGCTTGGCGCTGCTCATGTACCTGTTCTCGGTGTCGTGCATCACGCACTTTATGGACGTGGCTCGCAGCCGCCATCCCAAGTCGATAGTACTCGCGAGCTCGGTTGAGCCCATGGCATTTAACGTCGGCATCTCGTTTGGCACCGCAGTGGGCGGCGCCGTAGTAAGCGGCATCGGCATTGCCTACGTGGGCGCCGTTGGCGCCGCGTTCTCGCTCGTGGCCTGGGCGCTCACGCTGGTGACGATTAAGTTGGCGCGCTGGGAGCGCCACCGCGGGTAGCGCAATTGCAGCCAAAAGCCACAGCACCGCCCACCATCTTTTGACCGCCCGGCGTTCGCTCCTGCAGCCATGCAACACGTCGTCTGCCGCCCAGGTCAGCATCTTTCCCGGCGCTATTTAACCACGCAAAACGCATCCTGTTAAGATTATCGCTATCGTTTTTCGCAATCTGAAAATCGATAGAATCGCAGGTAAAGCTTTCGTAGTCTGAAATGGTCAATCCACACGAAAGGGGTTTACCACATGGACAAGAAAGCAGTTGTAATCGCCGGAGCCGGCAGCACCCACACTCCCGGCATCATCCAGAGCCTGTTGCAAAAGAAAAACGAATTGCCGCTGCGCAAACTCGCCCTGTACGACATCGACGAGAAGCGCATGCATCTCGTCTACGACATCATGAAGCAGTTCATCGAGCAGGAAGCTCCTGACATCGAAGTTGTCGTGACGACCGATCCCGAAAAGGCATTCACCGATGTCGACTTCGTCTTCGCGCAAATCCGCCAGGGTGGCCTTCAGATGCGTCGCCAGGACGAGCGCATCCCTCTCAAGTACGGTTGCGTGGGACAGGAAACCTGCGGCGCCGGCGGTTCGATCTCCTATGGCATCAGGTCCATCCCCGGCGTCTTCGACCTCGTACGCTACGCCAAGAAATACAGTCCAGACGCCTGGATCCTCAACTATTCCAACCCCGCCGCAGTTGTCGCCGAGGCCACGCGTCGCGAGTTTGGCAACGACCATATCCTTAACATCTGCGATATGCCCACGGCTATCTTGCTCTCGTACTCTAAGATGCTCGGACTTCCCAGCTGGCGCGATATCGACCCCATGTATTTTGGACTCAATCACTTTGGCTGGTTTACCAAAATCTACGACAAGCAGGGGCGCGATCGTCTGCCGGAGCTCCGTCAGATGATTCTCGAGCACGGCATGGCCGTGAGCGACAAGCATCACAAGGACAAGGACTGGATGCACACCTGGGGTCAATACGTCAAGATTGTGAAGGACTATCCCGAGTATCTGCCCAACAGCTACCTGCAGTACTACCTGTACTCCAAAGACATGGCAGATGACATGGACCCCAACTGGACGCGCGCCGACAACGTCATCAACGGACGCGAGAAGGAGATGTTTGCCGAGCACGACAAGTACCTGGCAGATCCCGCCAATTACAAGAGCCCCGTACAGAGCTTCACGGTCTTTGGCGACTTTATCGTCGACGCAGCCGCCTCTATTGCCTACAACAAGTGCGAACGCTATCTCGTAATCGTCGAGAATAACGGCGCCATCCCCAATCTGCCCGACGACGCCATGGTCGAGGTCCCCGCCTACCTGCGCTCTTGGGGCCCCGAACCCATCAGCCAGCCTGCTATCTCCACCTTCTACAAGGGGCTTATCGAAGAGCAGAATGCCAGCGAGAAGCTCGCCGTCGACGCATATTACGAGCATTCCTACCAGAAGGCGCTCGAAGCCATCGCAATCAACAAGACCGTCCCTTCGACTACCGTCGCGCGCCAAATCCTCGACGACCTGATCGAAGCGAACGGCGATTATTGGCCGACCCTGTCCTAACTCCCCGCGCATCGAAGGAACATCATGAAAGAAAGCAAGCTCTACAGCGAGTTCCAGAGACTCGGCAAGGTGCTCATGGCGCCGGTCCTCCTCCTGCCCGTTTCCGGCATTTTGGTCGGTCTGGGCTCCGCCCTTTCCAATGCTAACCTCATCTCGCTCTGCCCGTTTTTGGGCACCGAGCCGATGGTGATCTTTAGCACGCTCATCAAAGCAGCCGGCAACGTTATCAATGGTAACATCTCGGTTCTCTTTGCGATCTGCATCGCCTACGGTTACGCCAAGGCCGAGAAGGCGACCGCCGCACTCTCAGGCTTCATCGGCTACATGACCATGAACACGATCATGGGTCAGCTGCTTATCCTGCTGGGCACCATCGATCCCGCCAACCTGCAGACCGGTCAGAACGCCATCCTGGGTGTAACCACACTCGACACCGGCGTATTCGGCGGCATCATCATCGGCTTGGTAGTCGCGTGGATCCACAACAGATTCTATAAGGTGCAGCTTCCGCCGGTGCTCGGCATCTTCAACGGCACACGCTGCGTCCCCGCCCTCACCGTCGTTTTCGCAAGCCTGGTGGGCGTTGCGCTCGCCTTCGTATTTCCGTTTGTGCAAACCGGCCTAAAGGCCGCCTCGACACTCATCGATTCCACCGGGGTGTTTGGCGCGTTCATCTATGGCTTCTCCGAGCGCATGCTTCTGCCCTTCGGCCTGCATCATTTCATCTACCTGCCATTTTTCTTCACTTCTCTGGGCGGTAGCATCCAGGTTGACGGCCAGACCGTCGAGGGTGCTGTCAACATCTACAACGCCATGCTCAACACGCCCGGCATGATGTACGACATCGACATCTCAAAATACGTCATGAACGGCAAGGTGCTGTTCGCCATGTGTGGCCTGCCCGCGGCGGCGCTCGCCATCTACCACTGTGCCCGTCCCGAGAATAAAAAGAAGGTCGGCTCCCTCATGATCGCCGCCGTTATTCCGGCCGCCATCATGGGCATAACCGAACCGCTCGAGTACTCCTTCCTCTTTGTAGCGCCCGTACTCTATGTGGTCCACGCCCTGCTGTGCGGCATCGCGTATGTACTCACCTACCTGGTACAGTTCAATGTGCCCGGGCCTTCCGCCTTCGGCGGACCGCTCCTCTCGTGGATCTTCAACGGCATCATGAATGCCGATAAGGGCTCCAACTGGTTCTGGCTTATTCCGCTCGGCATCGCTTACTTCGGGATCTATTACGTGCTGTTCCGCACCTTTATCAAGAAATTTGACCTCAAAACCCCAGGCCGCGAGGATGATGACACGCAGGCAGCGGATGACACGTCGGCCATCGACTCCAAAGCATCTGTCCAGGTAAGCGAGCTCATCCCGCAGATCGTGGAAGCCGTGGGCGGCGCCGATAACATCTCGGGTGTCAACGCCTGCTTCACTCGCCTGAGGCTCAGCCTCAAAGACACCGCCCTGGTCAAGGACGATAGCGTCTTCACCAAAGACCTCGGCGCCAGCGCCATCGTGCACGTTGGCGGCGGTGTTCAGATCGTTTACGGCAATAAAGCTTCTGTCTACAAAGTCGAAATGAGAGAATACTTGGGCATGGAATAAATCCGTCCCATAGCTTCACCACAATGCTCCGGAGATGGCATATCCGCTCCGGGGCATTATTGTTTGGAGTGATTTGAATGTCGATGTACGAGGTCTATTCGAACCTCAGGTCTTGTATCGAAGACGTCGGAAAGGGCGGCAGCCTTGACGCCCACATCGCACTCTACGCCCTTTCCCATCACGACGAGATCCCAGAGCTCTCAATAGAAGAACTTGCCCGCGCGTGCAATACATCGCCCGCGACCATCTCGCGCTTCTGCAGGCGCGTAAACGGCTCGAGCTTTCGATCGTTCAAAGAGCAAGTTGACGACTTCAACGCTTGGCTCCAGCGTGAGACAACCGAGGCAAGGGCGCATAAGCAAATCGATATACCCTGGTATTTCGATATCGTAGAGACCTCTTTGCTTGAAACAAAACGCCTGCTCACTGAGGATCGACTCGAGCAGGCCGTTGACTGGCTTCTCGATGCGCAAAATGTCTACGTATACGGAAGCTCATTCTCCAATCTCGCCGCCCGCTCACTCTGCGAAAAGCTGAGCCGCGTAAACCGACTGTGCTTCTCGTTTGGCTCCGTCAAGGGACAGGAGACGTCGCTCTGTCTGCTCCAACCCGACGATCTAGCCATCTTTGTATCGTTCTCAGGAAAGACGAGCCATATCTTCGATCTTTACGTTGAGGCCAAACGGCGAGGTTGCCGCGTTATTTGGATATCGAGCAACATGGCATTCGATAACAACGGGGCGCGTGAGCTCTTGCTACCCGTGAGCGCGGAGTCACTCAGCGAGTACTCGACCGCCTTGGTTGAGGGCATGAGCCTACAAAGCGCGGTTAACGCTCTGTATATCAGCTGTGCAAATCGACTTCGGGCGCAGCGCTAGCCGCAAACACGCTAGGATTGAAAAGAGCGCACCTCACCATCGCGAGGCGTCCAAGCACACGAAAGGCAGCGCCAAAAAGAACAGCAAACACGTCATGCACTTGCCCATTCATCCCAAAACAGCACAGGCCGGCGCCCGATTGAAGGATCGGACGTCTACGGCTACGTGACGCCTTATCTGGAGCAGGTGCTGGGTATGGGCACAGTCGAGGCCAGCACCACGCTTATGGCGTATGGCGTGTTCTGCCTGATCTCGAACATCCTGGGCGGATGGATCGACGCGCGTTTTGGCATGAAGGCACTGCTGGTTACGTTTGTGCTGCAGGCGGCGGCACTGCTTGGGCTGTTTGTCGTTGGCGGCGCCATGCCGCTCGCGCTCGTCTTTGTCTTTTGCCTAGCGATGCTCATGTACCTGTTCTCGGTCTCGTGCATCACGCACTTTATGGACGTGGCGCGCAGCCGCCATCCCAAGTCGATGGTGCTCGCGAGCTCGGTGGAGCCCATGGCATTTAACGTCGGCATCTCGTTTGGCACCGCAGTGGGCGGCGCCGTGGTGACCGGCATCGGCATCTCCTACGTGGGCGCCGTCGGAGCCGTGTTCTCGCTCGTAGCCTGGGTGCTCACGCTGGTGACGATTAGGCTGGCACGCTGGGAGCGCAAACGGGCGAGGGCGTAGGGGCGAACATAGCCCAAGGTGGCGAGCAACCGGTGAAAACCGCCCCATACGAGTAGTGTTTATCCGCCTGCAAGTTCCGGCAGCGCAATTTCGTGTACTTCAGATACACGCTTTTCCACAATTTCGTGTATTTCAAGTACACGAAATAGTACTAAACTGTGTATCTGAAGTACACGAAATCGGAAAGGCGGCCCCATGCGCAGATCAATCGAATCCGTTATCGAATCATGGGCGACAAAGGACGCCTCACGCCCCCTCCTCATCCGTGGTGCGCGACGCGTGGGCAAAACATACGCCGCCGAGGAAATCGGCAGGCGAATCGCCGGCGATGCGTTTATCAAACTCGACTTTCAGACCGATCTTGAGCTGATCGCCCCTCTGTTTGACTGCCCCACAGACGATGTTGACACCATCGTGGCGCGGATTTCAGACTATAAACGCACCCCCATTCGCAAGGAAACCGCCTTCATCCTGTTTGACGAGGTGCAGCTCTGCGAACGGGCGCTCAACTCGCTTCGCTTTTTCTCGGGTTCGGGCTGGCGCATATGCGCGACCGGAAGCCAACTCGGCGTCGCCACGCGCAAGCGTAAGTTGCCTTTTCCCAGCGGCGTTCGTCAAGAGACCATGCATCCCATGTCGTTCGAGGAGTTTCTCTGGGCGCTCGATGAGGGGCAGATGGCCGATGCCGTTCGCACCCACGCCGGCACGCTCGAGACTTACGCCGCACACCAAGCCGCACTCAGCCTGTTTCATCGATATCAGATCGTGGGCGGCATGCCCGCCGCCGTCAACGCATATCGCAAGACGCTATCCATCGAAGACGCGCGCGTCGAGCAGCGCGAAATCGACGAGACCTACACCGCCGATATGACCGACCCCGAAAACGG
>CAKUHM010000073.1 GCA_934655835.1 uncultured Collinsella sp.
CCTCGCGCAGGAGATGTCGAGAGACCTGGGCATCGAGTACCGCAAGAACTTGGACGGGCTGTTCGAGGTGGTGGACGGCAAACGAGGCGAGGCTTTGCAGCGTGTTGGGCGCCTCGTCACATACCATAGGGGACTGGGTAACGTTAAGCCATCCGCGCAAAACCCTGCAACTAAGGTGGGCGAAATTTTCGATGTAATCGGGCCGTATCTGGTTGGCTAGTCGAGTCTGTGGATTGGCTTTCCGGTTAGGGCGATTGACGGATTGTACTGCGCTATTGCAAGTCCGGTGCGTAAGAGAAGTGTGGGGAAAAATCTAAACTCGTCGAGCACACACCGATTTTTGGCAACAAAACCGCAGGTTGGGAAAGTTTAAAACAGGGGTTTGGTCGACCGTTCTCGGATTTTCCCCGCACTTCTGGATTGGGTGCTCATTTAGCACTCTCGATGTCCCCACATCCTCTAAAAAAGTTCTTAAAACAGCCTTAAAGGCGTTCCAACTCGCGTTGACAGCGTAAAATACGCATGTTTGACTATGACAGAAGTGGATTTTAGGGGAGGAGTACGCCATGGAGGTGCTGGTTGTTGGCAACACCGCATATGTTGACGATGACTTTTGCGCCAAGGCATTCCCTGGGGACCACGTTAAGGTCGTCGCTGCCGCGGAAGCGCGCCGCGATGAGTCGTCGCCCCATGCCTCGTGGAAAGAGCTGCTTCAGCACTTGGAACAGGCCTACGAGTTCGACCGCGTGGTCTATCTGTCTAATTACCTTACCCCGCATACCGATACCGTGGGCGAAATTGAGCTGCTGCGCTCGGTCTTTCGTACGTGCGCGGGTCGCCGGGTCCAACTGCTGTATGTGGCGGGGCCCGCGGGTGCCGAGGGTGCCGCCGATGCCGCGGAGCGAACGGGCAAGGGCATTATCGCGCACGCAGCCAACGACCTGTGCCGCTACTACGCTGCTCGCGAGGGCGTTCAGACCAAGATCCTGTGCGTGCCGTTCCTGTATACCGCGTCTGCCGCGCTGGAGGACCCGTTTTTGTTGCCGATGTTCGACGCATGCTCAACCGGATCGGCCGCTTTGCAGGGCGCGCAGGATGCGGCGTTTCCGCTGCTGTGTGCCGAGGAACTTTCGGTGCTGGTACGCCGTATCTTCGACAGCTGGGATGGCAACTTTGAGACGCTCGATGTAGCCGATACCTTCCATCACACGGTGGGTGAGGTGGGCGAGGCCCTTCAGGCGCTGTTCCCAGGGCTCTCAGTTGCCTATGGCGAATCTGCCGGCTACGTCCTGCCCGCCAGCGACGTCGCTCGCGTGCGCTATGGCTGGTTTCAGCGCTACGACTTGCTGCGCGACCTCTCGACCATTCAGGCTCGCTGGGATGCTGGCCGTGCAAAGAAGGTCAACCCCTTGCGCGCGGCCATCGACCGCATTCAAATGCGCACGCTGCCTGTCAAATGCCTGGAGACGGCAGCCGCCTGGGTGCTCTTTGAAGTGCTGGAGCGCTTGTTCTCCCAATCGACCCAGCTCAACGTGCTCGATTATCGCCTGCTCTACGTGGTGCTCATCGGCACGCTGTATGGCTTGGACTTTGGCCTGGTTGCGGCGCTGCTGGCGTCGGTGGGTTTGGCCGCGAGTTACTTTACTCTGTACGGCTATACCTTCCAGGGCCTGTTCTACGAGCCGTCCAACTGGCTGCCGTTTATTGCGTACTTTGTTGTGGGTGCCGTGTGTGGCTATGTGCAGCTGCGCAACAGCGAAGCCATTAGGGCGGAGCGCGATCAAAACGAGCTCGTGCGCAACCGCAATACGTTCCTTACGCAGCTCTACCACGACGCGATCGAGGACAAGCGCGCGTACAGGCGCCAGATCGTGGGTCGCCACGACCGCGTTGGCAAGATCTTTGCCGTGACGCAGGAGCTCGACGTGTTCAACCCACGCGACATCTATCGCAAGTGCTGCGAGCTTCTGGGCGAGATCCTCGAGAACGATTCGGTGGCGATCTACCATGTTTCGGGCGGGGCATTTGCACGCCTGGTGGCAGCAAGTCCCGCGATTGCCGAAGATGCCGCACGCTCGCTCACGCTTGAGCAGCTTGCACCTCTTTTGGGCGACGGGGGTCGTTCGAATCTGTGGGTTAACCGCGAGCTGACGCCGGGGCTTCCCATGTTTGGATACACGATCGAGCGCGACGGGGCACCCGCCGTGTTGATCTTTGTACGTCGCGCGGCCGAAAACCAAATGACCCTCTATTATCAAAACTTGTTCCGCATCTTGTGCGGCCTGGTCGAAAGCGCGCTGGGCCGTGCCTTTGACTATGAAGCGGTGGCACAGGATAAGCGTTGCGTTGACGGTACTTGCGTGCTCAAGCAGGCTGCCTTTGGCCAAGAGCTCGCGGCCGATCAGGCGCTGGCAGATGGCAAGATGGGCAGCTTTTTGCTCCTGCGCGTGGTACCGGGCATGGAGCCTGTCGGCGAGCTGGTGGGCGCAATTGGGTCGGCAATCCGCGAGAGCGATGCGGCGGGCTTGGTCGACGGCGACGTGCTTTACCTGCTTATGCGCCAGGCAAAGGCGTGCGATCTGCCCATTATCCGCGAGCGTCTGAGCGCAAAGCAGATTGCGGTGGAGCCCGTCGACGGCGAGGACATCGTGGCGCTGCTGCAACACATTGCTGACACCGGTGACGGTGAGGGGGATGCCGCTTGATCTCGCTTGTCGTTGCTGCCGTCTTGCTGTTGATTCATTCGCTGGTTTGCCTGGTGCTGTGGACGCTTATGAAGTTGGGCCTGCTGCCGGTGCGCGGGCACATGCTGGCTGTGATAGTGCTGGTGCCGCTGTGGGGCCCGTTGCTGGTGGTTCTGCTATCGGTCCGCGGTGCGTTGTTTGGCGAGGGGCTGAAAGAGTCTGCGCTGGAGTCGCTGCGCTTCAACGACGACCTGCATCGCAGCATCCTAGTGCACGAACGTGATGCCGATGCAGGCGTAGTGCCGCTCGAGGAGGCGCTCATCGTCAACGACCCGGCAGAACGGCGCCGACTAATGCTCTCCATGCTCACCGAGGAGCCCGACGCGTACCTGGCGCAGCTGCAGGCGGCTAAGCTTAACGACGACGTTGAGGTGGCTCACTATGCCGCGACGGCGGTGGCGCAGATCTCCAAGGAGTCCGACCTTAAACTGCAGCAGCTGGAGCGTGCCTTTAAGACGGACCCGAGCGCGCAAAACCTCAACGAATACTGCGATTTTCTTGGTGAATACTTGGGCTCGGGCTTGGCTGAGGGGCGCGTGGCTCAGATTCAGCGCCAACAGTACGCGCGCTTGCTTGCGCGTCGCTGCGAGCGCGAGGACACCCTTGAGCTTCGCATTCGATACGCGACGGCGCTGGCCGATGTCGGACAGATCGACGAGGCGCAGGCCGTGACCGACCAGCTGGTGCTCGACGTGCCCGAGGAGCAGGAGGTTTGGATGCTTTGCCTGCGCCTGGCCGTGATGCGCCGAGACGGTGACGAGGTCCACCGTGTGATCGATGCGATTGACAAACAGCATGTATACTTGAGCGCCGCCAACCGCGAGGAACTGGCGTTTTGGCGCAACGGAGAGGAGGCCCGATGAGCGTGGTACAGCATATCCGCGACCGTGCGGGCCATTTTCGCTGGATGGGGCTGCTTGTGGTGTGGGCGGTCTTTATTGCCATGGCGGCCGTGCTGCTGGTGGAGCGCGCCGGCGTACAGTACAGTGCGGGCCAGCATAAGCTGGGGATGCTTGCCGCCAACGATGCGGTGCCGGCTTCCTCGGCAATATTTGGCCAAAAGCCCACGTGCCTGGTCATTACCGATTCCGATCAAGCTGGCGTCGAGGACGTAAAGGAGCAGTTCGACCAGATTCTGCTCGACATGAAGATCGCGCACCGCGACGTGGACCTTGCCCTGGACGGCGCGGATGCCATTCCCTCGCTGACCTCCTACGATCGCGTGATTTTGCTCATGCCGTCGCTCGATGGGCTCGGTACGCACCTGAGCGACATTATGAGTTGGGTGAGTGCCGGCGGTTCGCTTATGCTCGCCATGCCGCCGGATAACTCGAGCTATCTGCAAGTGATTGCCCCCAAGCTTGGCATTGAATCGGCCGGATATGACTATGTAAAAGCCGAAAGCATTGTGCCGAGCGAGGACTTTATGGTGGGCGGGGGAGAGCGCTACGAGCTCTCGGACCCCTTTGATTCGTCGCTTTCGGTTTCGCTGCGCGAGACGGCTCGTGTGTGGGCTAAGACCGGCGATGCGGGCGCCCCGCTCATTTGGTCGAATGACTGCGGTAGCGGGCGCACCGTGGTATGCAATATCGGTATCTATGACAAGGTCATGCGCGGCTTTTACGCCGCGGCGATCAGCCTGCTGGGCGATGCCACGGCCTATCCGGTCATCAACAGCGCCGTCTTCTATCTGGACGACTTTCCCAGCCCCGTGCCCTCGGGCGACGGCACCTACATCAAGCGCGACTACGGGCTTTCCATTGCCGACTTTTATACCAAGGTCTGGTGGCCCGATCTGCAAAAGCTCGCGCAAAAATACGGCATTCGCTATACCGGCGTGATGATCGAAAACTACGAGGACACGGTCAACCAGACCGAGCCCGCGCACCAGGCCGATACCACGCAGTTTCGCTACTTTGGCGGCATGCTGCTGCAGATGGGCGGAGAGCTGGGCTTTCACGGCTACAACCATCAGCCGCTGGCGCTCTGGGATACCGACTATGGCACGCTGTACGACTACAAGACGTGGAAGAACAAGGAGACGCTCGTCGCATCGCTCAATGAGCTTATCGCCTTTCAGGACGAGGTGCTGCCCAACGCGCACGGCTCGGTCTACGTTCCGCCGTCGAATATCCTTTCGGCCCGTGCACGCAAGCTTATCGGTACCGACGTTCCGCGCATTAAGACCATCGCCAGTACGTATTTTGAGGATGGCACCGACCTGCCGTACGTGCAGGAGTTTGGCGTGGCGAGCGATGGCATTGTGGAGCAGCCGCGCATTGTCTCGGGCGGCATGGTCAACGATTCCTATATGCGTCTGGCAGCCGTGTCCGAGCTCAACATGCACTACGTGAGTACGCACTTTATGCATCCGGACGACCTACTGGATCCCGATCGCGGCGCTAGGGAGGGCTGGGAGGTCTACAAGGGCGGCCTGACCGACTACCTGGAGTGGCTTACCAAGTCTGCGCCCGACCTGCGTCGCCAGACCGGCTCGGAATGCTCGGGCGCCATCCAGCGCTTTTCGTCCGTGACGGTGAGCGTGGATACAAGTGCGGATGCCTGGACGCTCAGCCTGGGCAATTTCCACGACGAGGCGTGGCTCATGTTCCGCGCCAACAACGGCGAGCCGGGTGCAGTCACGGGTGGCGAGATTACGCACCTGACGGGCGATCTGTACCTGGTTAAAGCCACGGACAAGACGGTGGCCATTGCACGCAAGGAGGGTGGCGACAAATGAGAATCTGTTTGGTACTCGAGGGTTGCTACCCCTATGTGCACGGCGGCGTATCTACCTGGATGCATGGCTATATCCAGGCCATGCCCGAGCACGAGTTCGTGCTGTGGGTGATCGGCGCGCATGCTGCCGACCGCGGCAAGTTTGTCTACGAGTTGCCCGGCAACGTGGTCGAGGTGCACGAGGTATTTCTGGACGATGCCCTGCGGCTTTCGGGCGAGCAAGAAGAGGCCGACTTTAACGCCCGCGAGCGCGAGGCGCTGCGCCGCCTGGTGTCGCTCTCCAATCCGGACTGGGACGTGTTGTTCGATATCTTCCAGCGCCGTCGTGTGCATCCGCTCTCGTTTTTGCAGAGCCGCACCTTTATGGATATCTTTCGCGACGTGTGCCTGGCCGAGTACCCATACACGCCCTTTGCCGATGCATTCCACACCATGCGCTCCATGCTGCTGCCCGTGCTCTACCTGCTGGGCAGCGAGGTGCCGGTGGCCGATGTGTATCACGCCATCTCGACCGGCTACGGCGGCCTGCTCGCCTGCCTGGGCTCAAGCGTTCACCAGGCTCCGGTGCTGCTGACCGAGCACGGCATTTATACCCGCGAGCGCGAGGAAGAGATCATTCGCGCCGACTGGGTGGTGCCGTCGTTTAAGGACCGCTGGATTCGCTTTTTCTACCTGCTTTCGGAGGAGATCTACCGCCGCGCTTTCCGCGTGACGAGCTTGTTTCATAACGCCCGCAAGACGCAGATCGATATGGGCTGCGATGCTGACAAATGCCTGGTCATTCCCAATGGCATCCAGTTCGACCGCTTTAAGGACATTCCCTTAAAGCCCGATGACGGCTGGGTGGACATTGGCGCGGTGGTGCGTCTGGCGCCCATCAAGGACGTTAAGACCATGATCTACGCCTTCTTTGAGCTGCACGAGCGGCTGCCGCAGGTGCGCCTGCACATTATGGGCGGTGTGGATGACGAGGAATATGCAGCCGAGTGCCATGCGCTCGTCGATACCCTGGGCGTGCGCGATCTGATCTTTACCGGCCGCGTGGACGTGGTTGAGTATATGCAAAAGCTCGACTTTACGATCCTGACGAGTATCTCCGAGGGCCAACCGCTCAGCGTGCTGGAGTCGCTCGCCGCGCGTCGCCCCTGCGTGACGACCGAGGTCGGCTGCTGTCGCGAGCTGCTGGAGGGCGCGCCTGGCGACGACTTTGGCGTGGCCGGCTTTGTGAGCCCGCCCATGTATCGCAAGGGCCTGGCCGACGCCATGGAGCGCATGTGCGCGAGCCGTGCCCGCCGGCTGGAGATGGGGGAGCGCGGTCAGCGCCGCGTGGCGACCTACTACCTGCACGAGCAAATGCTCGCCAACTATCGCGCGCTATACGACGAGACAGCCCGCGCGTTTAACCTGCCCAAGAAGGAGGTGTAGCCGATGGCCGGAATCGGATTTGAGCTCAAGCGCCTGTTTAAACGCAAGGGCCTGTTTGCGACGATGCGCGCCTATGGCTACGCCGGCATTGTGTGCACGGGCCCCATGCTGCTGGGCGTGTTGCTGCAAGCGGGCATTCTGATGCTGTGCGGCGCGTGGGGCGTGGACCGTGCCAACCAAGACC
>CAKUHM010000074.1 GCA_934655835.1 uncultured Collinsella sp.
CCCAGCGACACCTCAATGCCGTTATTGAGGTTTGCCGAGATGGCTTCGACCGAAGGCGTGGAAATATCCTTGACTTGTCCCAAGAACTCGCTCGAAAAACCACGCACATAATCCAGACCGGCCTTAACGGCTTTGGAGTTCACCGCCTGGCCGGAAACCGGAGCGACATCCGCCGAGACATCAGTCAACAACACCGCGCCATAATGCTTGGCGAGCGCCAGCGCGGCATCGATTCCGGTCAAGGTATTTGAGCCCTGCCCTGTCGTGATGACGTTGCCCTGGTCGTCCACTTCGACCGACGTCGACAGCGGGGCGATCCAGGTGTCATCGTCTCCGATAGCCCAGGCAAGGTCGTCGGAGCTGATATACGCAATGGCGATAACTTTACGCTCCGTCGGCGTGATGATAAGCGTATGGGGAAACTGGCGCTGGACATCCACGCCCGAGACCCACGGGTTCTGCTTGAGATCCTCGGTAATCTGGTCGGGATCGACGTTAAAAAGCGACGTTCCCTCGGGCAAGTCGATCAGCTGGATAGCATCGTGCTTCGTCACATGCTCGCTGCCTTGAATCTGAATATCAGTGGCAGTAAACAATCCAGAGTTGATCACCACGATGGCAACGACGACGAGCACGGCCAAGACGGCCAGAACGCCGCCCACGATTTTGCCTTTGCCGGTAACGACAGAAGCGGCGTCTGATGTTTTATTTGCCATCGCTCCAAGTGAAGATAACGGGTTGAAACCTTTTTTACTCGAAGGCTTCTTGGCGGTAGCCGGCACCGATGTCAGCGAGCGCGGTTTCGATGCGCCCAGCGTGCGGCTTGGACGCGCCGCCTTAGTTCCCGTCGAGGGCTTGGGAGTTGCCATGGGACGGGCAGGCTTGGCGCCCATAACAGGCTTTGACGTCACCGAGGGACGCGAGGACTTTTTTGCGGCCGGACGATTACCGAGCTGCGAGCCGACGACCGGACGACCGGCCTGTCGAGCATGCCCGACAGACTTAGAGTGCGCGACGGTATTGCGTTGAGGTTTGGCAGGCGCGCCGGAACGCCCTCCGGCGCGGCGGAAGGTGGGTTTCGATGCTCTAGAAGCCGAGGAATTTAACTTCCGGTCTGAGCTCGATGCCATACGCCTCCCTCACCTTTCCGTGCACATGTCTGATAACCGCGGCAACGTCATCGGCCGAGGCAGTTCCGTTATTAACGATAAAATTAGCGTGAACGGGCGAAACTTCCGCGCCGCCAATCGAAAAACCCTTTAATCCACAATCCTCGATAAGCTTGCCCACACTCGCATCGGGCGGATTGCGAAAGACCGACCCGCAGGATGCGCGACCCATGGGCTGCGTACGCTTGCGCCTCGTAAGGTACCGCTCCATGCGCTCGCGAATGTCGGCCTTGGGCGCCGGTTTAAGCTTGAGCACGCACTCGAGGATGATCTCATTGCGGGGAAGACTACATTCGCGGTAGCCCCAAGTGATCTCGGACCCCGCATAATGCTTGATACCGGATGCCGGGTCAAACGTTACGACATCCTCAACCAGCGAGCCAATCCACTCGGTCCGTGTGCCGGCATTCATAGATATCGCACCGCCGACCGAACCAGGGATGCCAACGGCAAACTCAAGGCCCGAGAGGCTACGCGACAGGGCATCGTTGACCAGGCGCGCAAACATCACGCCCGCACCGACCGTCAGCGTACAACCGTCATCGGCAACAACCGTGCGCTGAAACTCACGTCCGAGCGAAATGACGGCACCGCGATAACCGCCATCGGCAACCAGCAGATTGGAGCCCTTGCCGATGATGACCCACGGCACCTGCTCGCGATCGAGCACCGCCACGGCGCGGCGGAGGGCATGATAGCTATGGCACGTCACAAAGAGGTCGGCCTTGCCGCCGATACGATAGCTCGTATGACGCGCAAGGCGCTCGTCCTCGATCACATCCGTGTCGATCATGCCCGAGAGCGCCATGACGGCGTTAAACAGACCCATTAGTCTTAAGCGTCTTTCTTGGCAGTCAGATACTCGATAAATTCGGGACCGACGGTCGTAACGTCACCGGCGCCCATGGTGATCAGCAGGTCGCCCTCGCCCACCATCTGCTCGAGCTCCTGATTGAGCTCAAGACGGCTGGAGCAGTACACGACCTCCTTGCCAGGATGCTTGGCGCGCACGGTATCGGCGAGCATCTTAGAGGTGACACCCGGAATGGGCATCTCGCCAGCCGAGAACACATCAATCAGCAGCAGCTTATCGGCATTGGCAAATGCATCGGCAAAGTCGTCGCACAGGGCCTGCAGGCGCGAATAGCGGTGCGGCTGGAACACGACGTCGACGTGCTTGTAACCCAGCGACGAAGCGGCAGCAAGCGTCGCCTTGATCTCGGTGGGGTGATGGCCGTAATCATCGACCACGGTGATGCCGTCGATATCGCCCACGTGGGTAAAGCGACGGCGGACGCCCTCAAAGCTCGAGAGCGCCTTGGCGGCGGCGTCGATGTCAAGGCCCAGGACATGGGCAACGGTGAGCACGGCCGTGGCGTTGAGCATGTTGTGGCGGCCTGGGTTGCTCTTGATCTCGACAGCGTGCTCGGTGCCGTCCTCAAAGCGGACGATAAAGTCGCTCTGGATGCCCTTGACGTCCGGATGCACGCAGACGATGTCGTTGCTCTCGGCAAAGCCGTAGGAAAGCACGTGACGGCCCGTCGACTTGGCGAGCTCGACCAGATGCGGGTCCTCGCCGCAGACGATGACGGTGCCGTCCTCGCCCACCAGGCTCATGAATTTGGCGAAAGTTGCCTCGATCTCCTCGATACCCGAGTAGTGATCGAGGTGGTCAGCCTCGACGTTGGTCACAATGACCACGTTGGGGTTCAGGAACAGGAAGGAGCTGTCGGACTCGTCGGCCTCGGCGACAAAGTAGTCGCCCGAGCCGTTCTTGCCGTTCGTGTCATAGCCCTCGACGATGCCGCCGATCAAGAAGCTCGGATCCAGACCCATGCGGTCGAGCATGGTGGCGCACATCGAAGACGTGGTGGTCTTGCCATGCGTGCCGGCAACAGCGACGGTGGTGTAGCCGTGGCCCAATGCAGAGAGCATCTTGGCACGGGGCCACACGGGGATGCCCAGCTCGTGAGCGCGCACAAGTTCAGGGTTGGACTCCGGAATAGCGGTGGAGACAACAACCACATCGGGCTTGACCTCGTCGATCGTGGCGGCCTCATGGCCCACATGCACCTTCACACCAGCGCGGGTAAGCTGGCGGATATAACGTGACGTCTTAAGGTCGGAGCCGGTAACGGCATAACCGCGCTCGTGCAGAACGAGGGCGATGCCGCTCATGCCGGCGCCGCCGATACCGATAAAGTGGGCGCTCTTAAACTCGGGCGCGGAGGTTGCAGTCTGGGAATCAGCCATGTGCTCGTGTACTCCTTGCGTAAACACTGCCTGTAACCCGTTAACTGTACCGCACCTACCGCATCAGCGCGAGGGCGACCGACGATATCCCGTCTAACTAACGCAAACCCTCTACCGCATCGGCCAGAAGAGCGGCGGCCCTATCCTGAGCCAGACCACGCGCCGCCTGACGCATGGCGTCGCGCGCCGCCGCGTCATCGACCAGGTGCAGCAGCTCATCGGCAAAGGCAGAACCGTCGATATCGGCATCGGCGCAGAGCACGCCGGCCCCGGCGTCGACCAGATAACGGGCATTGGTGGTTTGATGGTCGGCCGTCGCATGCGGATACGGCACGAGCACCGAGGGCACGGCGAGCGCAGCGATCTCGGCCACGCTGGATGCGCCCGAACGCGAGAGCACCAAATCGGCAGCAGCCAGCATATCGCCCATGTTGTCGATGTAAGGCTGGACGCGGTAACGCTTTGCCTCCTCGGGCGTCAGCGCCAAAGCGCACTCGGTGTCCTCAAAGCCATCGGCACCCGTCGAATGCAACACATAGAGGTTCTTGCGCGAAAGCAGCTCGTTTTTGAGCGAAACCACGCGCTCGTTGAGGTGCTGGGCGCCGAGTGAACCGCCAAAGACGAGCAGCAGCGTAGCGTCCTCGGGAACGCCAAGTGCCTTGCGGCCGCGAGCGCGATCGCCCTCGATCACCGAGCGACGTACGGGGTTGCCGGTCATGAGTACATGGTCAGGGTCACCTTCGCGCTCAAAGACCGAGCGCGCTGCAGGCACCGAGAT
Organism: uncultured Collinsella sp.; assembly: GCA_934655835.1. Next base: position 4,201 of record CAKUHM010000074.1, read on the forward strand.
GCACACGCGGGCGGCATGGGAGTTCATCATCTTGTTGGCCAGGCCCGGAACAGAGTTCTGCTCATGCAGCAGATACGGAACGCCCGCGCCCTTGCACCACCCCAGCAGCGGAACCTCGACATAGGCACCAAAACCGATGGCGGCATCGGGCTTGCCGACCTTTGAGAAATAACTGGCGAGCGCACGCTTGGCCTTGTTGACACGCCACAGGGAGGTCAGCGCCGTCCAAGGACGGGTGCGGTCGAAGCCCGTGACCGTAATGGGCACAAAATCAAACCCAGCCTCGGGGACCAGACGACCCTCGAGCTTGCGCGACTGGCCCACGAACACAACGTGGTGGCCACGATCACGCAGCTCTTCGGCCAAGGCAAGCGCGGGGTTGATGTGCCCTGCCGTACCGCCGGCTGCAATAGCAACGGTCATCTTATCGGTCATGGTAGTCCCTTCGTACACGCGGTCCCTGGTCGTCGGTGCGCAAACGCGCCGATGGGTCCGAGTTCAAATCGATTCGATTATATCCGCCGCCCGCATTGCGAGGAGTGGGGCGCTGCGGACGGCCTTGCGGCGCTGTTCGCTGACGCGGACGGGCTGCCGGCTCGGTCGCAGAGCCATCCAGAACGGTAAAGCCGCTACGCGAAGGTCGTTCACCGCGCACATGGGCTACGCCGGCGGTGCTCTCGTCCATAACGGCAAAGCTCTCACGGCGGCGGTCATACTCATCGCGGCGGGCGCTCTCGTACGAAACGCGCAGGATCAACCCGGCAAGCATGAGCGACACAATAATCGACGAACCGCCGTAGCTAATAAACGGCAACGGTTTACCCGTCATGGGAAACACGTTGAGGATGCCCAGCGCATTGATCAAAAACTGCACCGCGAGAATGACCGCAGAGCCAGACGCCATGAGCGCGCCCCGACGATCGGTCGCCTGCTCGGCAATGCGAAACGCCGAGTAGATCAACATCGCAAACACCAAGAAAAACAGCAGCGTCCCCAAAAAGCCAACCTCCTCGCCAATGATGGCCAGGATGTAGTCGTTGTGCGCCTCGGGCAAATACGAGTACTTCATGGTGGAGTTGCCGATACCACGGCCGAACAGACCGCCCGAGGCAAAGGCCATGATGGCAAGCGTGGCCTGATAGCCGTCACCATACTCGTCGGCCCAAGGGTTCAACGCAACCTGAATACGCACCATACGGTACGGCTCTGCAACAAGCGCAATCACGATCACGAGAATGCCGAAGATTATCACGCCGATGATAAATTTGGGGTCGAGACCCGCAAACAACGCCATGCACATGAGGGTCAACAGGATGATCAGGACGGTACCGAAATCGGGCTGGATAAAGATCAGAAAGAGCGAAATGCCCAGGTAGATGCCCATCTTGCGCAGGAATTCGTTGATGTTGCCACCGGGCGAAAAGAAGCGATCAAGCATGATGGCCGAATACGCAATGGCAAATGGCTTTAAAAACTCGGAAGGCTGGAACTGAATGCCGGCGATGTTAAGCCAGCGCGTGGCGCCACGGCTGCCGCTGCCCACCAAGAACACCAGCAGAAGCAAGAACATCATGCCGATAAGGAAGATCCTGAGAACATCCTCCCCAAACCAGCTGTCCGGCAAAACACGCACGATGGCAATCAGCGCCAGAACACCGACCACGGCAAACGCAGCCTGTCGACCCAGGAAAAACGTCGCCGAGCCATTCTCGTGCAGCGCCTCGACCGAAGACGCCGAGTACACCATCAGCAGACCAAAGCACACCAAAGTAAACAGGCAGGCCATAAATATCAAACGGGGGCGCATGATGCGGGCGGGAACGCCGGCAATATAGCGTTCGCTAAACGACTGCCCACCGCGACCGGAACGCGGTGTGCTACGCCGCGAGGAAGCACGGTCCGAGTCGGGCCTCCTCATACCTTGTCGGGGGCTCTCCTCTCTCACCGGCAACCCCTATTCCATTTGCGATTTCGCTGCAGCGGCAAGCTGGGCCACATAGTCCTTAAACACGCGGCCGCGCTCCTCATAGCCCGAGAACTCATCGAACGAAGAGCACGCAGGAGAAAGTAAGATCACGTCGCCACGGCTCGACAGCGAACGGGCAACGTCCACGGCATCGCGTAGGTCATCCGCCTGGGCGATATCCACATCGCCATCGACATCGGCCTCGTCCATAGCGGCGGTGAAGCGCTCGCGCGCATCGCCAAAGCAGACGACCGAGCGCACGTTATCCATGACAACGCGCGCGAAGTCCGTGAGCGGCGTGCCCTTATCGTGGCCGCCGAGCAGCAAGATCACGTCGTCATCGGGAAATGCCGTCAGTGCCTTCTCGACCGCGTCGGTGTTGGTCGCCTTGGAATCGTTGACGTAGCGCACTCCGTCAATCTCGCCGCACGGCTCCACGCGGTGCTCGAGCGGCTGGAACGAGGCCAGACCGCGGCAGACACCATCGACATCGGCACCGACTGCCAGGGCAACCGTGGCAGCGCACAGGGCATTGATAACATTGTGATGGCCCGAGATCTTGAGTTCGGATGTAGCGATGAGCGGGGTCTCGACGCCCTTCAGGCGCACGATCATCTTGCCATCGCGCACAAAGGCGACATCCTCACCCTTTGGCTCGTCAAAGGCAACCTTGCAGATGCGACGACCCGGCGTGTAGATGTACTCATCGAACTCTTGAATGCCGGCGTCTTCGACGTCGACAACCACCAGATCGTCATCGACCATATTGTCAAACAGTTTGATCTTGGCAAACGCATAGTTCTTATGGCTCTTATGCCAGCCCAAGTGGTCGGGAGTGATGTTGAGCAGCACCGCCACACGAGGGTGGAGCTCGGTGGTCGTAGCAATCTGATAGCTCGAGAGCTCAGCCACAAACCACTC
>CAKUHM010000075.1 GCA_934655835.1 uncultured Collinsella sp.
ATGGAACGCTGACCAACGACCAGATTCAGGCTGCATGCGATGCCGCCAACAACTTCCTGGGCGTCAACGTCACTCTCAAGCTCAGCGGCGAGGACGCCGGCAAGGTCGATGGCAGCTCCGTGCTGCAGTGGATCAGCTTTGCCGATCCGTCGAACCCCACGCTCGACACCTCTCAGATCAGTAGCTGGGCCGTCGAGCTTGCCAACGGCTTTAACACCGTGGGATCAACCCGCTGGTGGACGCGCGCCGACGGCAAGCAGTGCGCTGTCGAGGGCGGCGACTTTGGCTGGTCCATCGACAGTACTACGCTCGCCAAGCAGGTCGAGGATGCCATCAACAACAAGCAGACCGGCGAGATCGAGATCAAGTACTCCCAGAAGGCCGACACCTTTACCGCAAAGGGCGAACCCGACTGGAAGGCATATATCGACGTCGACCTGTCCGAGCAGCATGCTCGTTATTACGACGAGAGCGGCAATATCGTGTGGGAGGCCAACTTTATCTCGGGCCTGCCGGGCGAGGACGCCACTCCCGAGGGCGTATGGCAGATCAACAGCAACAATGGTGCGAGCACGCTGATCGGCGCCAAGGACCCCGAGACGGGCAAGCCCAAATATGAGAGCCCGGTCAGCTATTGGATGCCGTTCGAGGGCAATATGATCGGCTTCCATGACGCCACCTGGCAAAATGACAAGAGCTTCGACAACGCCGAGTCGTACAAGTGGTGCGGCAGCCACGGATGCATTAACCTTCGCCTGGCCGACGCCAAGGCGCTTCACGACTGCATCAAAGTCGGCCTGTGCGTGGTCGTGCACTCTTAACGCAAAGCGCGCCATCAAACAACGTGGAACTGCCGCTGCCTATCTAACAGTTCCGAAAGAAACCGTCCTATGCGCCCGCCCCAACCGGTGGGCGCATATACTTATCGAGGTACTTTCTATAAAGGAGACGCTATGTCGAATGTCCCCACGATCACCCCGGGTCCAGATGATTCCGATCACATGCCCGAAGGTGCTACCGAAACATTTCCTCTGATAACAAACGTGCAGGTCGATGCGCAAAACGACCGTCCGAACAATAAAGTCGAGATTTCCGACGAAGAGGCCTATGCCAAGCTCAAGGCAAAGCGTGCCGAGCGCCGGCGCAAAAAGCTGATTCGACGCGGTATTATCGGCGGCGTTGTTGGCGGCATCGTACTCATCGCCATTGTTGCCACGTTGATTATCAACGCGCAGCCGCAAGGTGCCACCGACCCGGTGACCGACATGGTGACCGAAGGCACGTTTACGACGACTGTGGAGGCAAAGGGCCAACTCAAGCCCATTTCGGCCTCTGTCGTCTCCCCTTCCGTCGACGGCACGGTCGAGCAGATCAACGTGCAGGCGGGCCAATCCGTCAATGAGGGCGACGTGCTCATGACCATCAAAAACGACGAGCTCGACCGCAATGTCGCCGAGGCGCAGCGTTCGGTCGCTGCCGCGCAGGAAGACCTCGCCAACGCACAGAAGGCCGCAGCCGCCGCACAGGCTGCCCCGACGACAGACACCGATGGCGCTTCTGCCACCGCCGCCGCAGGTGCCGCCTCAATCGCATCCACCGACACGAGCGCCGTATCGGCCGCGCAACGCAGCCTCGCATCGGCCCAGGCAAACCTCGATCAGGCGAACGCCAAGGCCGCCGGGCGCACGGTTACGGCACCGAGCTCGGGCAGTATCGTAGAGCTCAATGCCAAGGTGGGCGCCACGGTAACGGGCGGCATGATCATGGGCGAAAGCGACACGAGCGGCGGCAAGCAATGCATGCAGATTGCCGATCTGTCAAAGATGAAGGTTACCGTGCAGGTGGGCGAAAAAGATATCGCCAAGATCGCCGTGGGCCAGAGCGCCAACGTGACCTATCCCGCGTTTCCCGATATCGTGAGCCAGGGCACGGTCACGGCCATCGCCTCGGTGGCAAACTCCGATTCCAACTATGGCGGCGGCAGCGTAACGTTCAATGTCGATATTTTGATCGAAGCGCCTGACAGTCGCCTGAAGCCCGGCATGACCGCCGAAGTCTCGGTGGTGACCGAACAGCTCGACGACGTAGTTATGGTGCCGACGATGGCGCTTATGACCGAAGATGGCGAACACTATTACGTCAACGTAGCGACCGATGGCGAAGGCAAGGAGACGCGACGCGTTAAGGTGACCGTCGTGACGCAAAACGACAACGAGGCTGTGGTCGGTAAAACGCAGGTCAAGAGTGACGACCAGGGCAACGAGATCAACCCGGGCGTGCCTACAACTAAGCTACGCGACGGCGACACCCTCGTCATGGACACCAGCGCGGGCATGACGGCCGACGGCGGCGACTCCGGCAGCATGTCTGCCGACGAGGGCCTGTAATGCGCCCCGTCATCGACATCCGCAACGTGCACCGCATCTTTGAGAGCGAAGCTGGCTGCGCCCATATTCTGCACAACGTGAGCCTGGCGGTAAACCCCGGCGAATTCGTGGCCATCACCGGCCCTTCGGGCTCAGGCAAATCGACGCTCATGAACATCCTAGGCTGCCTGGACAAGCCGACGGCGGGCGACTATTACCTGCAGGGACTCAACGTAGCCGAGCTGGACGATGATGAGCTCACCGAAGTCCGCGCCCTGAGCATCGGGTTTGTCTTCCAGAGCTTTAACCTGCTGCCGCGCCTCTCGGTCATCGAAAACGTGATGCTGCCGCTGTCGTATACCAACGTGCCCCGCAGCCAGCGCGAGATGCGCGCCGTGCACGCGTTGCAAGCCGTAACGTTGCCGGTCGACCACTGGGATCACCGTATCTTCGAGCTTTCGGGCGGACAAATGCAGAGGGCTGCCATCGCACGCGCCCTCGTCAACGATCCGCCCATCATTCTGGCAGACGAACCGACGGGAAATCTGGACTCTGCCACCGGAGCGCTCGTGATGGAAACCTTCCACAGGCTACAGGAGCGCGGCAAGACCATCGTGCTCATCACACACGACCCCGGCATCGCCGCCGAGGCCGACCGCGCGGTGACCATCCGCGACGGCCGGATTCACGAGGGCGCATACATAACGCATGCGCCGCAGACCCTGCTTGGCGCGGTCGAGAGCCTGCCCATGATTTCCGCATCCGACAGCCCGATGAAAGGAGTGAAGGCATGAGCACACGAGACCTTATCCAAGAAGCCCTTCACTCGCTCGAGGCTAACAAGGGGCGCAGCCTGCTCACCATCCTAGGCATTGTTATCGGTATCGCCTCCGTCATCGCTATGACCTCACTTATCGGCGGTATCCAAAACAGCCTAGTCAACAGTCTGGGCCTCAATGCCGCACGTATGGTGCAGATTTATTCGTCACAGGAGCTCACCGAGTCGGACGTCGAGAAGCTCCGCAAGATGGTGCCGCAGATTGAGCAGATCGGCATCGTGGACAGCGCCTATACCGAGTACAAGACCGGCGATAAAAGCTATACCGTCATGGCACAGGGTGTCGATAGCGACATGCTTGACGCCGTGGGGGCCAGCAAGCTCGTTGCGGGGCGTGTCTATTCCCAGGCCGAGTCTCAATCAGGCTCGCGCGTGGCGCTCATCAGCCGCGGCGGCGCCGATCAGCTTTACGGCAACGAGCAGGACGCACTGGGGAAAACCATCAAGGTGTCCAACGGCGAGGTGCAGATTGTGGGCGTGATTGATGGCGGCAGCGACTCCATGGGCTCGCTTACGCTGTATATGCCACGCGAAACCATCTCCGGCCTGTTTGGCGACGAGAATCCTTCATTCCCCAGCGTGACGGCACTTGCCGCCGAGGACACGGACATGGACGAGCTCTGCAAGACCATCGAGTCCAAGGTGCGCGCGATGAAGGGCATCTCGGAGGATGATGAGTACGACAGCGTATCGGCGACCTCCATGAAAAGCGCCATCGATGCACTCAACTCCTTTATGGGCGCCTTCTCGCTCATCATGGGTGCTGTCGCCAGTATCTCGCTGCTTGTCGGCGGGATCGGTATTATGAATATGATGCTCACCAACGTGACCGAGCGAATCCGCGAGATCGGTATTCGCCGTGCCCTGGGCGCCAGTCGTCGCGATATCACCGCACAGTTTTTGGCCGAGTCCTCGGCGCTGTGCGTCACCGGTGGCCTACTGGGTGTCCTGATTGGCTATCTGCTGGCCTGGGGCCTTGCGATGTTTGCCGCAGGATCAGGGGTTCTCAGCGAGCTCGGTGCCAGCGGGCAAATCACACCGAGCTTTTCAATCGCCACGGTGCTGCTGGCCTTCGGCGTCTCCGTCGGCATCGGCGTAATCTTTGGCTTCTACCCCGCTCGCCGCGCGGCAAAGCTCGACCCGGTGGAGTGCCTACGCTATCAGTAAAGATTTATCCGAGCTTGGATTCCAAACTCGAAAGGCCGCTCAACGTCAGATTATTAGCAACCTCCGAGACGCGCTCGATAGGAACCGAGCCGTCAGACAGCGCCCACGTGCGATAGATGCCGATGATACCGGACAGCAAAAACGCCAGATAGTAATCGAACATCTCGTCCTTGAGACCTTGGGGTAGCAGATCGCGCTCGGCAATCTCGCGCTCGAGCGGCGCACGAAGACGAGCCATAAAATCATCGAGTGGAATATTCTCGATCAGCTGACGATTGAGCACCAGGTTGTTGCACAGTGCCTCGTTAACGGTTTTAAAGAAGGTCGCCGCCGCGCCCAGGGCGCGTTCGTTGGTATCGCCGTCCATGGAGGCAAGCGTTTTCTCAACCGAGTCGACAATCATCTCCACCACATCGACGGCAATGGCATCGAGCAAGCCATCAACCGTACCAAAGTGAACGTAGAAGGTCTTGCGGTCGACATTGGCCTCGCGCGCGATGGCACTCACCGTAATGTCTGCCAGCGGCTTTTCCATGAGCAGGCGCTCGAAAGCGGAAAGGATGGCATTGCGGCTGCGAACGATGCGGCGGTCAATACGCGGTTTGCTGGTGGCCATGGGCGTGTCCCTTCGATATGCGGACATTCATCAACAGATGAGAGATAATCTACGTAAGAGGATTATCCCCCATACAGCACAAATATGCCCCGGATCATGAAGAACGCACGACTGCCCTACTGAGACTTAGGGTGCTTCTTCTTATTGAGTGCCGACGGAGACACGCGGATACCGTCGCCTGTCTGTCGCACATAGGGTTTATGAGCCGGCTTAGCGGTCCCAGAAGCCTTCTGAGCGTGCTTCTTGGGATCAACGGTAACAGCATTCATGGGGTGCGGCTTAGTGGGCGCAGAGGGCGTCTGAGGCGTGCGGCCGAGCTTGCGCATCACACGATCCCAGCGCGCATGGATGCTCTCGTTGTGGGCGCTCTTAAGGCCCAGCAGGGGCGCAGCCAAAATGGTTGGCGCGATAAACGTAATGAGGCGCCACAGCAGATAGCCGGCGGTCGAAGCCGACCCAAAGAAATGACCCAAGAACAATGCAAAGCCGCCCTCAGCGCCACCAGTTCCACCGGGCAAGGGGACCGCGGAGCTCAGCAACTGGACAAAAGCGCTCGCGGCCATGACCGAGAAAAAGTCGACCTCGTGGTGGCCAAAGGCAAGCATCAGGAAATACGGCACCAGATAGAAAAACGCGAGCTGCAGCATGGTGATAAACACGGTGAGCAGCATGGAAGAAAAATGTCCGGCCGAAAGCTTGAACTTCTCGGAGAAGGAGTAGATCTCGCCATCGACAAACGAGCGCCATCCATCGATCTTAGTGGCCGAGACACCTATGCGCTCGAGCCAATTGATGATGCAATGGGCGACGCGCGTGACGGTCTTAGGCATGAGCGCGACGGCGAAGATGCCGAGCAGGATGCAGCAGTGACCGCCAAAACTAAAGACGCACAGCAGCGTCATGTCACCATAGCGCTCAGCAAAAAACGGCATGCGAGCAAGCAATAGGATAGCGCCCCAGGCAACGAGGCCAAACTGATACACAATAAATCGGGTGAACTGCGTGGCACCCGCTTCGCCCACGTTTTGGCCCGCTTTGGTCAGGCGGTAGATCTGGGCAGGCGTAGAGCCCATCATCATGGGCGTCAGGTTGCCAAAGAAGATGCCACTCGCCTCGACCGAGATCAGGTCGCGAATGCCGACGGGTGAATTGGGGTCGAGCCAGACGGCGATCGCATAGGCCACAATGCCAAAGAACAGATACATGAACATGCAAAGACACGCGACAACGAGCCAGGGCGCCTGGACGCTCGACATAGCAGCCCAGAACTGCCCCATCTGCCCGGTTACCGCCAGATAGACGATATAACCCACCAGCACAACGCCGATAAAGATTGCGCCGCGGCGTGCGCTCTTATTGTCATCGCCGCCCGAGGCCTCAACCTCGACCTGGGGCTTGGACGTATGCTGAGAGGACTCCGTCATGAGACTCCTTCTAACAGTCAAGATATCTTGGTTATTGTACCCGTAAGGGCCATAAGCAGAACGCAAAGCTCTTGTTCAAACGGGAATGACAGACAGTTGTTTGATAATAAAAAACCCGGCCTTCCGTGGAAAGACCGGGAATCAGATGCGTGGTAGCCCGTACCAGATTCGAACTGGTGATCTCCGCCTTGAGAGGGCGGCGTCCTAAACCGCTAGACGAACGGGCCATAGGCCTCAGCAGAAAAGAAGTGGTAGCCCGTACCAGATTCGAACTGGTGATCTCCGCCTTGAGAGGGCGGCGTCCTAAACCGCTAGACGAACGGGCCATAGGCCTCAGCAGAAAAGAAGTGGTAGCCCGTACCAGATTCGAACTGGTGATCTCCGCCTTGAGAGGGCGGCGTCCTAAACCGCTAGACGAACGGGC
>CAKUHM010000076.1 GCA_934655835.1 uncultured Collinsella sp.
TGTCCCAGCCCTTTCAGGTCCGTTCGTTAGAGGTGGTGTATGGCTCAACAACTGTCGCTGTTTGGTTCGCCGGAACCGGAGGAGGCCGCGGCGGTGCCGACTCGCTCGGTCGAACAGACCAAGCTCGAGCCCGCCCCCGAGCCCGTTGCCGCCTACGCGAGTGTGATCCTCGACATCCCGACCCGCGCCTTGTCCGAGCCGTTTGCCTACGGCATCCCGCAGTCCCTTACCAACGATGCCCAGATCGGCTCCACCGTCCTGGTCCATTTTGGCAACCGCGCAGCCGCCGGCTATATCGTTGACATTGCACCCGAGCTGGGCGACCTGCAAGGCAACAACGCCCTCGACCCCGCGCGCATTAAGCCCATCGCGGCTATCCTGAGCAAGCCGCTTTTTACCGCCGAGGCTGCCCGCATCGCACGTTGGATGAGCCGCGAGTACGTTGCGACGCTTTCCGAGTGCCTGCGCCTGTTCCTGCCGCCGGGCGGAAGCCCGCGCGTGGTCAAGGGCGATGACGGTGTGTGGACCGTTGAGCGCCCCGCCGTCAAACCCATCCAAAACCGCTGGGTTATGCTCACACCCGAGGGCTTCGACTACACGCCGCCCAAAACGGCGGTTCGCCAGCGTCAGCTTATCGAGGCGCTCCAGTGCGGCCCGGTCACGACGCGCGACCTCAACCTGCTTTACAACAGCATGTCGGCGACTATCAAGGCGCTCGAAAAACGCGGCGTCGTGGTGGTGGAGGAGCGCCGCGCGTGGCGTGGCTGCAGCGAGCAGACTACTCTGTCCTCGGCAAGCGGCAAGGCACCGGTGGCACTCACTAACGGCCAGCAGCAGGCGCTCGCGCAGATTGAGCGCGCCCGCCTGGACGCCCATGGCGACGTGGTGCTGGTCGATGGCGTCACTGGCTCCGGCAAAACCGAGGTCTACCTCTCTGCCATCGAGCGCGTGTTGGCAGCCGGCCGTTCGGCCTGCGTGCTCGTCCCCGAGATCTCGTTGACTGCCCAGACCGTCGGCCGCTTCCGCTCACGTTTTGGCGAAACGGTCGCGGTCTTCCACTCGCGCCTCTCGGCCGGTGAGCGCCTCGACCAGTGGGACATGGTCGCCAGCGGTGCGGCTCGCGTGGTCGTCGGCGCGCGTTCGGCGCTCTTTTGTCCGCTCAGCGATCTGGGCCTCATCATTATCGATGAGGAACACGAGACCAGCTACAAGCAGGGCTCCAGTCCGCGCTACCATGCGCGCGAGGTGGCGGCCGAGATGGCACGCCGCTATCGCTGTCCGCTCGTGCTGGGTTCCGCCACGCCCTCGGCCGAGGCACTCGACCGCTGCCGCCGCGGCACGTATAACGGCGCCACCTGGACGCGCGTGGAGATGCCCGAGCGCCCCGGACACGCGGTCCTTCCTACGGTTCGCATTGCCGACCTGCGTCGCGAGTTCTCGCATGGCAGCCGCTCCATGTTCTCAAAACCGTTGATGGAAGGTCTCGAGCGCGTTGTCGAACGTCGCGAGAAGGCCGTGCTGCTGCACAACCGCCGTGGCTTTGCGCCCTTCCTGATGTGCCGAGAGTGCGGATGCGTCCCCACCTGCAACCATTGCTCCACCGCCCTCACGTACCACGAGCGTACACACACGCTGCAGTGCCATACCTGCGGGTCGTCCTGGCGCGTGCAGCCCTATCCGGCACCTACGAGCCGCTGTCCCAAATGCGGCAGCCGCTACCTGGCAAAAATGGGCCTGGGTACGCAGCAGATCGAGGATGCGCTGCACCAGATGCTTCCCGAGGACGTCGCCATTATTCGCATGGATGCCGATTCCACGCGCGCCAAGGATGCGCACAAAAAGCTGCTCGAGCAGTTCGATGCGGCCGATTGCGCCGTGCTGCTGGGCACTCAAATGATCGCAAAAGGTCTCGACTTTCCCGAGGTCACGCTCGTGGGCGTGGTCAATGCCGACTTCGCCCTCAAGCTGCCGGACTTCCGCGCAGGGGAGCGCGCCTACGATCTGCTGGAGCAGGTTGCGGGTCGCGCCGGCCGCGGTGACCGCCCCGGCGAGGTGATCATCCAGACCTACCTGCCCGAGGACCCGGTCATTCGCGCCGTCGCCGAGCACGACCGCTCGATCTTTACCGGCTACGATCTGGACCAGCGCCGCGACGCCCTCTATCCGCCGTTCGTTCGCCTGGTCAACATTTTGGTGTGGTCGGCGAACCGAGACGACGCGCAGGACTACGTCGGGCGTATCGCAAAGCTTCTTAAGCGTCGCTGGCATGCCGCCGCGCCTGACTTTTTGCGGGCGGGGAGCGCCGTGCCGCAGGTGCTTGGCCCGGCTTCGTGTGTAATCGAGAGAGCCAAGGACCGTTACCGCTTCCATCTGCTTGTGAAGTCGCCCGTGGGGTACCATGTCTCTGATGATATCGACGCCTGCCTCAAAGAGGTGGGTTCCGTGCGCGGCGTGAGCGTGAGCGTTGACGTCGATGCCTATGATTTGATGTAACAAACCGAAAGGATGGCCATGGAAGCCAACGGAATCGTACTGTCGCCCGACCCTCGCCTGCGTCAGGAGTGCGCCTTCATTGAGGAGATCACCCCGGCGATCGAGGCGCTTGCCGAGAAGATGAAGAAGATGATGTTCGACAACGGCGGTTGCGGCCTGGCTGCCCCGCAGATCGGCGAGCTCATCCAGCTCGTTACCATCGACTGCGATTACAGCGACAAGAACGACTACGACCCGTATGTGCTCATCAACCCCGTGATCGTTGAGCAGAGCGACCATCTCGTTCCGTTTAGCGAGGGCTGCCTATCCATTCCCGGCATTAGCTGCGAGATTGAGCGTCCCGACCACGTTGTCGTTGAGGCGTACGACCTGGATGCCAACCTGATTCGCTATGAGGCCACGGGCGACCTGTTCTGCGTGTGCCTGCAGCACGAGATCGATCACCTGCACGGCAATACGATGTTTGAACGACTGAAGCCGATGCAGCGCATCAAGGCCGTCAAGGAGTACCAGGACGCCCTGGCCCGCGGCGCTCGACCGGGCGAGACTGAGTAAGCCGTCCGTCCCTGGGGTGGGGCCCACACATATCATCCCGTGCTCAAACATTCTCGCTTTGCTGCGAAACTGCGCGCGGGACGATATGTGTGGCCCCCACCCCAGGGACTACGCTATTCGAGGTCGGTTCGCCCGGGTGCCGTTGGGCCAGGGAGGGGCGTCTTCGCTGATAATGCCTTTGTTGAGAGAGCTGCTTTTGATGCGGCTCTTTCTTTGGTTTTGGGTATATTTGTTCTTATTGAACTGTTTTTGCGGATGGGCTGGGGACTGGCCTTCCGCTGTTGTTTGTAGCCGTCTTGGCTCTGGTTTTGAGGGGTCTGTTTTATGCGTATTGTGTTTATGGGTACGCCCGATTTTGCGGTGCCTTCGTTGACTTCGCTTGTTGCGGCTGGGAATGAGATTGCGCTTGTTGTTTCTCGTCCTGATGCTGTTCGTGGGCGTGGTAAGAAGCTTGAGCCTTCTCCTGTTAAGGCCAAGGCGCTTGAGTTGGGTCTGCCGGTTATTGAGGCTAATCGGATGACGCCTGAGGTTGTTGAGGCGCTCCAGGCTGCTCAGGCTGATATTTTCTGTGTGGCTGCTTATGGTTGCATTTTGCCTGATGAGGTGCTGCATATGGCGCCGCTTGGTATTGTGAATGTACACGCTTCGCTGCTGCCTCGTTGGCGTGGGGCTGCTCCTATTCAGCGTGCGATTCTTGCTGGTGATGAGGTTGCTGGCGTTTCCATTATGTGTATTGGGCATGGCGTTGATACGGGCGCTTATTGTGCCCAGGCTTCCACTTCGGTTGCCGGTAAACATGCCGAGGCGCTCACTATGGAGCTGGGCGAGCTTGGTGGTAAGCTGCTGGCCGATACGTTGCCTTCGATTGCTGATGGTTCGGCAGTCTGGACCGAGCAGGATGAGGCGTTTGTTACTCATGCTGCTAAGATTTCTAAGCGGGAGATGCGTCTTGATCCGCAGATGACGGCACTCGATTGCGTTCGTCATGTGCTGGCCTCGTCCGATGCCGCCCCTGCTCGCTGCGTGATTGCCGGCAAGACCGTGCGCGTGCTCGATGCTGCGCCGGCTGATGTTACGCTCGGCGCGGGTCAGGTGCTTGTTAAGGCCAAGCGTGTTTACCTGGGCCTTTCCGATGGTGCGGTTGAGCTGCTCGAGGTTAAGCCTGACGGCAAGCGTGCTATGGCTGCTTCTGCTTGGGCTGCCGGCCTTCAGGGTGCCGATCTTACGTGGGGTGTTCTGTCATGAGCAAGCTGTCCCCCGCGCGCAAGCTCGCGCTCGATGTGTTGATGGAGGCCGATCGCCGTGGCATGTACGCGCGCGACGTGCTGTCCTCCCGTGCTTCTGCCAAGGCCATTGACCAGCGTGATTCTGCGTTTGCCGCCCGTTTGGCGCTCGGCGTGGCCGCCACGCAGGGCATTTTGGATGAGTTGCTCGACCAGTTTTTGGATAAGCCCAAAAAGGTCGCGCCGCGCGTTCGTATGGCGCTTCGTATCTCGGCCTTCGAGATGCTCTACCTGCATACGCCGGGCCGCGTTGCCGTAAGTCAGGGAGTTGAGCTGGTTCGCTGCGGTGCTAAGTCCGCCGCTGGCTTGGCCAATGCTGTACTGCATAAGGTTGCAGACAATGTTGAGGACTTTGCTACTGCGTCCGATGTGGATGAGCCTGAGCGACGCTTGGTTCGTCTGTCGCGCCTGATGGGTCTTCCTCACTGGCTGTGCGCTCGCATTATGGCGTCGTTTGACACGCCAGAGGGTGCGCTTAACTTTGCCGGCAATCTGGCCCCCGCGCCGCTCGCTTTGCACGAGAACGCCTTTGCAACCAAACCTGATCCGTACCTATCGCAGCTTGTGGCGCCTGTGTTCCCTGGCTGCCATGCTCCGGTCGATGCTCAAGTTACCGTTGCTTCGGGTGTGTTTGAGCGTGCTGCTGCCGTGGCCTCGGACCTTAACGCCCAGCTTATCGCTACAGCTGCCACGCGCCCTGGTAGCTGCCTTGAGATTGGAGCCGGTCGTGGCACCAAGACCTATGTGATGATGTGCCAGGCCAAGCGTGCGGGCTATGAGCGTCGGCATACGGCGCTCGATCTGCATGATCGCAAGTGCGATCTGAATCTCGCTCGCCTGTATAAGGCCGGTATTCAGGGCGTTCGTACGGTTTCGGGTGATGCCTGCGAGCTTGATGAGGTGCTCACATCGTTTGATGCCATGCTTGGCGAGCCGGTTAAGTTCGACATGGTCTTTATCGATGCGCCGTGTTCGGGCACCGGTACCATGCGCCGTCATCCCGAGATTCCGTGGCGCCTGACCGAGAACGATGTGACGACTGAGCTTCCCAAGCTGCAGCTGACAATGCTCAAGGAGGCTGCTGCGCGTGTGGCTGCCGATGGCGAGCTCATCTACGCGACGTGCTCGGTCTTTGATGAGGAGAACGCGCAGGTCGTTGATGCATTCCTGACTTCGCCCGAGGGCGCGGGCTTTGCTGTTGCGCCGCTCTCCGAAGCTCAGATTCTGCAGCTCCCCGATTTCTCTCAGGCCAAGAAGCTCGTATCCGTCCGTCAAAACGACCGAGGCCTCTTCCAAAGCGTCCCCACAAACGCCGACTCCTACGACGGCCACTTCTGCGCCAGACTGGTCCGTAAGTAACTACTAAGTTGCGGTGAAATAGGGATTGAATAGCGGCTTCAACTCGCCAAACAGTCCTTATTTCACCGCAACTCATAGAGATGCCTAGGTAGCTAAAGAATAAGCCCCGCGATCGGTGTCGGTCGCGGGGCTGTTTGGTTTCTAGTGGCTGTGCGGGCAGTTGGCGCAGCAGCCGCTGGTGGCGCTGGTGCTGGAACCGCCGCTGCGCTGATCGGTGTTGTAGAAGCCGCTGCCTTCAAACATGATGCCGCTGGCCGAGAACGTCTTGGCGGCCGGGGCGCCGCAGCTCGGGCACACGACCTCGGGAGTCTCGGACATGGGATGCTCAACCTCAAACACGTTGCCGCAGCTCGAGCACTTGTAATCGTAGCGCGCCATAATACTTCCTTTTCAGCACAAAGCGGGCAGATCGCTCTGCCCGCATAAATTCAAACGTCTGTAACTGTACCCTATATCGGGGGTTTTATCACGCTTCGCCCCAGAATCTATGGGTGTTGCGCAGGAGCTGTGCAGTTTTGTCCTCGGCAGCCTCGATGTCCGCCTCGTCAGCCTGCCAGGTCCAGTTGCCCGTGGCGACACCCGGCACGTTCATGCGGGCATCGTCGCCCAACCCCAGCACGTCCTGCAGCGGCATCATCACAAGGGGGGCGTCGCTTGCCAGCGCGTCGCCCATCAGCTTGGCCGCGCATTCAATACCGCTCGGCTCGTCGCCGACTGCAAAGGAGCGCGTGCACCAACCGGCGAGCGTCGACGTGTCGTGGGTCGAGGTGTACAGAATCTTGCCCGGCGTGGGATGCACGCCACAGCGAACGTCGTAGTCGCTAAACTCCAGCACGTCCATGCCGGGGAAGCCGCAGGTCGAAGCCATCGCGCGAACGCCGGGCGTCAAATAACCCAGATCCTCGGCGATAAAGTTGAGCGGACCCAGCTCATCGTAGGCAGTCTGGAACAGATCCTTGCCCGGGCCTGCCAGCCAGCGGCCGTCGGCACAGGCCTTGCCCGCGGGAATGCTGAAGTAGCTGTGGAAGCCCAGGAAGTGGTCCAGGCGCACGCGGTCGTACAGCGA
>CAKUHM010000077.1 GCA_934655835.1 uncultured Collinsella sp.
GGTTCCGTTGCGGCGGCAGGCATAGCGACAGGAGCCACTGCCGGGGCAGTCACGGCACCCGGCATAGGCACGGGCACGGCAACCGGCTGCGCGGCACTCGCGCGCTCGAGTTCGACCGCGGTGCCATCGGGCTCCTCAACACGTACGCGCGTAAGGCCGCGGTCCTCCATCACATCGGCTATCTCGGCAAGTCTTTTGGAATCCATGCTCTAGCTCCTCGTATATCTACGCAGCGCGATGGCGGCGTTGTGCCCGCCAAAGCCCAGGTTGGTCGAAAGCGCCCAGGTAAGGTCGGCGCGAACCGCTCGATTAGGCGTGTAATCAAGATCGCAGGCGGGATCGGGCGTGTGGTAGTTAATGGTCGGGGGCACCACGCCCTGCTCGAGCGCCATGGCACAGGCCATGACCTCGATGGCACCCGTGGCACCGATCATGTGGCCGGTCATCGACTTGGTCGACGAGATATGTGCGGCGCGTGCCGCGTCCTCGCCAAGCGCCCGCTTAATGCCCGCCGTCTCGGACGAATCGTTGAGTTTAGTCGAGGTGCCGTGGGCATTGATGTAGAGACCCTCGGAAGGCTTGACGTCGCCCTCGGCCACCGCCAGCGATATCGCGCGGGCAATGCCGGCAGCCTCGGGATCGGGGCTCGTGATGTGATAGGCATCATCGGTGTTGCCGTAGCCCACGACCTCGGCATAAATGTGCGCACCGCGCGCCTGCGCATGCTCCATACTCTCGAGTACCAGCACGCAGGCGCCCTCGCCCATCACAAAGCCGTCGCGGTCTGCATCAAACGGACGACAGGCCGTCGAAGGATCAGGATTAGTGGTGAGCGCACGACAGGACGTAAAGCCAGCAACGGCATCGGGGATGATGGCCGCCTCGGCACCGCCGGCGAGAATCGCATCAGCATAGCCGTGTTTGATGGCGCGGAACGCCTCGCCCACCGCATGGGCCGAGGTCGCGCAAGCAGTCACGACGGGCAGGGTCGGTCCCTTTGCCTTGTGACGGATCGCGATATTGCCCGAAGCCATATTGGGGATCATCATCGCAATCATGTATGGCGATGCGCGGCGGGGCCCACGATCGGCGATCGTGTGGACGTTGTCGACGAGCGTCTGCATGCCGCCCACGCCTGAACCCACGTAGACGCCCAGGCGCTCGCGATCGATGGCGCCTTCGACATCAAAGCCCGCATCGTGCATGGCCTCGTCCGACGCCGCCAGTGCAAACTGAACGCAGGGGTCCAGGTGCTTGGCATCGTGCTTGCCAAAGTAGTCGTTGCCGTCAAAGCCCTTGACCTCGGCCGCCACCTTGACGGCAAACGCATCCGTATCAAAGTGCGTAATCGAGCCGATGCCACAGGTCCCGGCGCACATGGCCGCCCAGGTGGCAAGCGCGGTGTTGCCGAGCGGCGATACGGCACCGATGCCGGTGATTGCAACTCTCTGTTCCATCATGCTCTCCTCATCCAAGCCGTTCTTCGGCCCTGGTTTCTACATCGCCATTCCGCCGTCGACGCGTACGACCTCGCCCGTAATGTAGGCCGCCGCATCGCTCGCCAAAAAGCGCACCACGCCGGCCACTTCCTCGGGGCGTGCCATGCGCTTAAGGGGAATCTGTTCCTCGGTTGCCGCACGCACCTTCTCCGAGAGCTTTGCCGTCATATCTGTCTCGACAAACCCGGGGGCGACCGCGTTCACTCGTACGCCGCGGGGCGCAAGCTCGCGCGCCACCGCCTTGGTAAGCCCTATCACGCCCGCCTTGGAGGCAGCGTAGTTGGCCTGCCCGGCATTGCCCATCAGGCCCACGACCGAGCTCATGTTGACGACGCAGCCGCCGCGCTGGCGCATAAAGGTCTTGGTGAGTGCGCGCGTCATATTGAACGTGCCCTTGAGATTGACATCGAGCACGCGATCGAAGGCGTCATCGCCCATACGCATGAGCAGGCCGTCGCGCGTGATGCCGGCGTTGTTGACGAGCGCCCAGATTGAGCCAAAGTCGTTGAGGACCGTCTCCACGCACGCGTTGACGGCATCGGGGTCGGCCACGTCGCATTGATATGCGCGCGCCGTGGCGCCAGCCGCCTCGCAGGCTTCGCACGTCTCGCGCGCCGCATCGACGCTACCGGCATTGACGACGGCGATATCAAAGCCGTCCTCCGCCAGACCGACAGCGCAGGCGCGGCCGATACCCCGCGAGCCGCCCGTGACCAGTGCCACGCGACGTGAGTCGTTGCGCTCGAGCGCGCCGTTGTTCAAGTTGCCCATGTCATTCCTTTCGGGTTACAGCCCTGTGGACTATGCGAGTTCGTCGGCAATAGCTGCAACCTGCTCGGCCGTTTCGCACGAATACACGCGAACGTCGCTCAGCGTACGCTTGACCAGGCCCGACAGCGTTTTGCCAGGGCCGACCTCAATAAACGTGTCGATGCCCTGATCTTGCAGAGCATGCAGCGTGTCGACCCAGCGAACGGCATGGCTCACCTGGTTGGCCAAGACATCCGATGCCGCTCGCGGGTCCGCCGGATAGGGCGCCGCCGTCATGTTTGCCATGACCGGAATCAGCAGCGGAGACAGCGCGTGGCCGGCTTGGATATACGTCGCCAGCCCCTCAGTCGCCTCGGCCATATAGGGGCTATGGAATGCACCCGACACCGCGACCTTCATGGCGCGACCGCCAGCCTCTTTTACCAGGACGTCGAGGGCCTGCAGCGCCTCAGGCGCTCCGGCAACAACCGTCTGCTGCGGACTGTTGTAGTTGACCGGCCAGCAGTTCTCGCCGGCCTGTTTTGCCAGGTTCTCGACTTGCGCCGCATCGAGTTTGATGACGGCGCGCATGCCGCCGGGGTGACGCTCGGCCGCCGTGGCCATCAATGCCGCGCGCTCACACACGAGCTCAAAACCCGCTCGCGTATCGAATGCCCCCGCAAAGGTGAGCGCGGCGACCTCGCCCAGCGAAAAACCCGCACAGGCGGCAGGTACCACGCCGCGCTCACGCAGGGCGGCAGCCGCTGCCAGGTCGTGAACGAACACGCAAGGCTGCGTGTTCTCGGTCTGCGAGAGCTCCTCCTTGGAGGCGCTCCGGCACTGCTCGCTGGTCCCCGGGCGCACCTCGTCGGCAATGGCGAACACCTCGGCGGCCGCCGGCGATGCTTCGATGAGGTCGACGCCCATCGCGGGGTGCTGGGCGCCCTGGCCGGCAAACAGAAACGCTACGCCACCCATGCGGACGCACCCTTCAGGACATGCTCGGCGCCATCGACCAGGTCGTCAACGATTTCACGTGCGCTTTGGCGCTCGTTGACCATGCCGGCGATCTGTCCACACAAATACGAACCCTCTTCGTAATTTCCGTCCTTTGCGGCTTTACGAAGCGCGCCCGTGCCCATGGCCCCGAGCTCCTCGGGGCTTGCGCCCGCCGCCTCGTTCTTGGCATACGCGTTGGTGAAGGGGCTCTTGAGGGCGCGAACCGGATGCCCCGTCGAGCGACCGGTCGCACGCGTCGACGTATCGCCTGCCTTGAGCACCAGCTCTTTGTACTGCTCGGATACGGTGCACTCGTTTGCGACCAGAAAGCGTGTTCCCACCTGGACGCCGGCAGCGCCGAGCATAAAGGCGGCCGCCACACCACGGCCATCGGCGATGCCGCCGGCAGCCACGACGGGAATGTCGACTGCATCGACGACCTGCGGCACCAGTGCCATCGTCGAGGTCTCGCCAATATGGCCGCCCGATTCGGTGCCCTCGGCAACCACGGCAGTGGCTCCGCGACGCGCCACGAGACGCGCCAGCGCCACAGATGCAACAACCGGGATGACCTTGATGCCCGCCTCGTTCCACGCCTTCATGTACTTGGTGGGATTTCCGGCGCCTGTCACGACGACCGGCACTCGCTCGTCAATCACGACCTGCGCGACCTCGTCGGCAAACGGGCTCATGAGCATGACGTTGACGCCAAAGGGCTTATCCGTCCTGGCGCGCAGCTCGTGAATCTGGTCGCGCAGCCAGTTGGCGTCGGCGTTCATGGCCGCGATAATCCCCAAGCCGCCCGCCTCGGACACAGCGGACGCCAGCGAGGCGTCGGCAATCCAGGCCATACCGCCCTGAAACACGGGTTTTTCGATACCGAGCAGATCGCAGAGAGGAGTCTTGAGCATTACTACTTCTCCAATGCCGCCTCGACCGTATCGACAAACTCGCCGACCGTCTTGGGGTTCTCCTCGGTATCGAGCTGAATGCCAAACTCGTCCTCGACGGCGACGAGGATCTCGACGGTACCCAGGCTGTCGAGGCCAATCTCCTCGAGCGTGGACTCGGGCTTCATCTCGACATCATCAAGGCCGGCGGTCTCGCGGATAACGTCGCAAACGCGCTCGAAGGTCTTCTGATCTGCCATGGTGGTTCTCCTTTGTTTGTGCCCTGGGGGCGTTTTTATGTCCTATGTGCAACTACTTCCAGCGAAGCAGGTAGCCACCTATATCCAGACCGGCGCCAAATCCAACCAAGGCGATCGCGTCGCCCGGGCAAAGCGCGCCAGTGTCTGCCAGCCGGTCGAGGGCAAGCGGAATGCAGGCGCTCGAGATGTTGCCGGTCTCACGCAGCGTACGGACCACGCGGTCGTCCGGCACGCCTAGGCGCTTGACCGCCTGGCTCAAAATTCGTTCGTTGGCCTGATGGAATACAAAATGGTCGATGTCCTCAACCGCGATACTTGCGTCGCTCGCGAGCTTGTTGACCGTGTCGCAGATCGCATTGACGCCAAACTTGAACACGCGGCGGCCGTTCATGGAGAGCACGCTCTCGCGGTCCTGCGCCGTCTTATACGGCGAGGAGCCCGCCAATCCGGGGACGCGCAGTGTTTCGACGTCAGGCGACGTCGAAAGCTCAACGGCGAGGGGATTCTCTCCCCCGGCCTCTATGACCGCAGCACCCGCGCCATCGCCAAAGAGCACGCACGTTGCACGGTCGGTCCAATCGAGCGCGCGCGTCATCTGCTCGGCTGCAACGACCAGCACGTGTTTGGCGCGACCGCGGGCGATATAGCCCTCGGCGACATCGAGCGCAAATACGAAGCCGGCACAAGCCGCCGAAACGTCGAAGGCAGGACATGTGGCACCCAGGCGCTCAGCAACGGCGCACGCTTCGGCGGGAACAAGGTGGTCACCCGTCGTCGTCGAGCAGACGATCAGATCCAACTGGCTCGCGTCGATTCCGGACACCTGGAGTGCCCGCTCGCTCGCCGCTACGGCAAGGTCGTCAAGTGACTCGGTGGTGCAGACGTGGCGGCTCTTGATGCCTGTGCGGGTAAATATCCACTCATCCGAGGTATCGAGGAACTCGGACAGCTCGTCATTGGAAACACTGCGCTTGGGAAGCGCCGAGCCTGTTCCAAGAATCGTGAAACCCATCACTAACCTCCTTTGAGTTGTTGACGTGTTTACATCGACCAAGAGAGGATAGCGCATTTCAGTCGTTGTTGACGTGTTAACATTAAATTGTCCAAATGCGACAAAGGCTTCACATTGTGCCTGTCTCTCGACACCACTGCGTTATTCACTTATTCATTAAGGAGGTAGCAGCCGTTATGGATGCCAAATTAAAGATAGTCGACGTAACCGGATCGACCAACGATGACCTGCTCGAAGCAGGAAAACAGGGAGCGCCGCATGGCACAGGACTTGCCGCCCGGGCTCAGACAGCAGGACGCGGCCGGCGCGGTCACAAGTGGGATTCAACCGCCGGCAACTTACTGCTTTCGATTGTCCTGCGTCCATGCGTTAATCCTGCAAAGTACTCTGGTCTTGCCGCCGTCAGCGGCCTAGCGGTACTCGAGGCGCTCCAAAAGCAGAGTCTTGCAAACGAGATTGGCCTCAAATGGCCCAACGACCTGGTCGCGCGAGGACGCAAGCTCGGCGGCATTCTGGTCGAGGCCGCACGCGATAACGAAGGCAAACCTTTCGCCGTCTGCGGCATCGGCGTCAATGTAAACTATGTGCCCTCGGAGGTTCCCGATGGCGGCCTACCGGCAATCGGCCTGTCTGACCTCAACGAGAACGTTCCCGCCGTCGATGTGCTGCTCAAGGAGGTCTATCACACCGTCGTAAACGCTGTGGACGCGTGGGCAGATCTGCTCAACGCCATGGAAGAAAACGCCGGACCGCTCGCACCCATCCACGGCGAATATGTCACTCACCTCAATTGGATTGGGGAACACGTTATCGCCCGCTCCCCCGCAGGAGACGAACTGGCGCGAGGCATCTTTAAAACCGTAGATGCCTTTGGACGCGCGTGTATCGAAACTGAAGACGGCTTGCAATCCTTCCATTTTGAGGAGGCATCGCTGCGTCCCATGGGTAAATAAGGCGCCACAGCCACCCGCTCGACAGCATTACCCGGTCCCCCAAGGCCATCATGCAAAACAAAAGAGCCCCGCTACCGTAATGGCAGCGGGGCCCTGTAAGCTATGAGCGATATCGCTTAGAGCTTGATGTCGATGTCGACGCCAGCGGGGAGGTCGAGACGCATGAGCGAATCAACGGTGCCCGAGGTGGGGTCGAGGATGTCGATGAGGCGCTTGTGGGT
>CAKUHM010000078.1 GCA_934655835.1 uncultured Collinsella sp.
CGCGCTGCTCATTATCGTCGTCTATGCGCTGCCGCCGCTCAAGGTCGTTCTGCCCTACCGCACCTGCGTTATCGTCGCCACGGTCCTTTTGGGCTCGGCCTTTGGCTCCGAGAACTTTATGAGCGGCATCAACACCGTCGGCGTCGGTCAGGTCGAAGCCGCCCGCTCGCTCGGCATGAGCTTTAACCGCATCCTCGCCAAGATCGTGATTCCGCAGGCACTGCGCTCAAGCGTATTGCCCATGACCAACCTCTTTATCGCCGTCATGCTCACCACCGCGCTCGGCAGTCAGGTGCCACTTAAGCCGCAAGAGCTCACCGGCGTGGTGAGCTACATCAACACGCGCTCGCTTGGCGGCGTCGCCGCGTTCTTTATCTCGGCGCTTGGCTACCTGGGCACGGCCTTTGTGGTGAGCCACATTGGCAACTATATCGATAAGAAGGTGAGGATCCTCCGATGAGCAAGCACTCCACCTCCGCGCTCACCATGCGCGATGCGCTCTACGAGGCTCCCGGCCCCAAGATGCGCGCCAAGATTCGCGTCGGCACCGCCATCTCACTTGTTGCCGTGGCCGCGCTCATCGCTCTGGTACTGCAGCGCTTTTATGTGACCGGCCAGCTTTCGGTCCATTACTGGTACTTCTTTACGCACCTCACCACCTGGAAGTTCCTGCTTGCCGGTTTTGAGGGCACCGTTAAAGTCGCACTCACCGCCGGCGTCATTGCGCTGGTACTGGGCTTAGCTCTTATGCTCGGCCGTACCAGCGACATCAAGCCGCTGCAGCTGGTCTGCCGCGTGCTCACCGATTTCTTCCGTGGCGTGCCGAGCCTGCTGTTCATCTACTTCTTCTTTTTGGTGCTGCCTCAGTACAAGATTTCACTGCCGTCGTTTTGGATGCTCACGCTTCCCGTCGCGCTCGCTGCAGCCGGCGTACTTGCCGAGATCTTCCGCGCCGGCGTCAACGCCGTGCCGCGCGGCCAGGTCGAGGCCGCCCAGGCGCTCGGTCTCTCCAAGGCCAAAATCACCTTTAAAATCGTATTGCCCCAGGCGATTCGGTTTATCATTCCGTCGTTGATTTCGCAGCTCGTGGTCGTAGTCAAAGACACCACCGTCGCCTATGTGGTGAGCTACCCCGACCTCATGCAAAATGCCCGCGTGCTCATCACCAACTACGACGCGCTCGTGTCGGTCTACCTGGTGATTGCGGTCATCTACATCCTCATCAACGTCGCGATCAACAAGGCCGCCATCTATGTTTCGCACAAGACCGGCGCGACCATCATCCGCTAACGATTTACGATTTCAAGGAATAAGGAGCCGAGCATTATGGCACAGAGCACCTCTTCCACCGGCAATCAGCCGCTGATCGAGCTCAGACACGTCGATAAGCACTACGGCGATCTGCACGTCCTCAACGACATCAATCTCTCGGTCGACCGTGGCGAGGTCGTCGTGGTGATCGGCCCCTCGGGCTCGGGCAAGTCGACCATGTGCCGCACCATCAACCGTCTGGAAACCATCGACTCGGGTGAGATCCTCATCGAGGGTGAGCCCCTGCCGCAGGAAGGCAAGGATCTTGCCCGCATGCGTGCCGAGCTGGGCATGGTGTTTCAGCAGTTCAACCTGTTCGCGCATATGACCGTGTTGCAGAACGTTATGCTGGGACCGGTCGATGTGCTGGGCGTCTCCAAGGAGGAGGCTCGTGAGCGTGCCATGGACCTGCTGAGCCGCGTGGGCGTGGCCGAGCAGGCCAACAAGGTACCCGCACAACTTTCGGGCGGTCAGCAGCAGCGCGTGGCCATCGCCCGTTCGCTCGCGATGCAGCCCAAGGCCATGCTCTTCGACGAGCCCACGAGCGCTCTTGACCCCGAGATGATCAACGAGGTGCTCGAGGTCATGGTCCGTCTGGCACAGCAGGGCATGACGATGATCGTGATTACGCACGAGATGAACTTTGCCCGCCGCGTGGCCGACCGTGTCGTGTTTATGGCAGACGGTCAGATCGTGGAGACCGGCACGCCCGACGGGTTCTTCGACCACCCCCAGACCAAGCGCGCCCAAGACTTCCTCAACTCCATCAAGGGCCACTAGCCCAATTGCCATATCTGCTCGCCATGACCATCCAAACTCGAAAGCAACACCTATGATCGGAACTCGCACTTCATCGTCATACACCCCGCACGTCGACGTCGATCCCGCCGACCGCCCGCTCATCCTCGTCGCGCCGCGCTGGGAAGAGGCGAAGCCATTTTTAAGCGAGACGCTCTCCCCCAACGAGGAAATCGCAAGTGTCTTTGTCGATGCCATCCTTGCCGCCGGCGGCCTGCCGCTGCAGATGTCCATCACCGAGGACATTGAGGTCATCCGCCATTACGTCGATATCGCCGACGGTATCGCTATTCCCGGCGGCCCGGATGTCAACCCCAAACGCTGGGGCGATGATCGACCCTACGACCCCACCCTCTGCTGCGAGATCCGCGATAGCTTTGAGTTTAAGCTGGTCGGCGAGGTGCTCCGCGCCAAAAAGCCGCTCTTTACCACCTGCCGTGGCACGCAGTTGCTCAACGTCGCCACTGGCGGCACCCTGTGCATGGACGTGCCGAGCCTGGGCGCTCGCGAGGGCCGCACGCAGTGGCGCCATACCCACGTGCTCAACGACCCCGTGCATCCCGTCGAGGTCGTGCCGGGTTCCCTGCTGGAGCGCGCACTCGGCGGACACAGGCTCATCCAGACCAACTCGGCACACCACTGCTGCGTCGATCGCCTGGGTAAAAGCACACGCTTGGTCGCCAAGGCAACCGACGGCGTTCCCGAGTGCATCGAGGTCGAAGGCCAGCCGTTCTGCCTGGGCGTGCAATGGCACCCTGAGTACACGTGGAAGACGCTCGAGACCGACTTTAACCTGTGGAAGTCGTTTGTCGAGGCGGCGGCAAAGGTCAAGCAGGCCCGTTAGTTCACGGACAGCACAACACAAAAGGGCGCCCCGCCGGCCACATGGTCCGACGGGGCGCCCTTTTACCTATATGTGGCCGGGGCACGTAGCCCTAGGCTCGCAAGCGCTTATTCAGCCGCCTCGCGCAGGGCCGACATCGTAGCCGCATATTGCTGCTGCAGCGCATGCATTCTCTCGCGAGCGCCGTCAACGGCATCGGCGCCGCGCAGCGCTTCGGTCACCACGACCGCCGGCTCGTACAGATTATCGAATCCCAGGTTCTGGCTCACGCCCTTGAGCGTGTGCGCTGCCATAAACGCACCTTCGGCGTCTCCTGCCGCCATGGCGGCCTCCAGCTTGTCCATGCTCTCGTCATCCAAAAACTTGAGGGCAAAGCGGGCAAGCATTTCCTCGCCCATCAGCCGAGCGCACGCGTCATCATAATTAGCGCCGATCTTCTCATACGCCTCACGCATGGAAATCATGGATTAAAACTCCTTTGGTCAAACTAAATCGTGGGAAACGCGACAACGTCGGCGGGGCGTGCCAACGTCTCGGCAATACGGTCTTGCACCTCGAGCAGGCAGTCGAGCAACAGCGGGTTAAAGGTGCCGCACTTACCGTCCAGGATCATCTTGATCGCTTCCTCGTGCGGGATGGCATCCTTGTACACGCGCACGCTCGTCAGCGCATCGTACACGTCAGCCACCGAAACCACCTGCGCGGCGATGGGGATATCGTCGCCCTTAAGGCCATCGGGATAACCCTTGCCGTCCCAGCGCTCGTGATGCCAACGCGCAATCTGGTACGCATATTCCATAAGCGCATTGCCGGCGTGATGGCTACCCAGCTCAAGCAGCATGTCGGCGCCGATCGTGGTATGCGTCTTCATAATCTCGAACTCCTCGGACGTAAGGCGTCCGGGCTTGTTGAGAATCGCATCGTCAATCGACATCTTGCCGATATCGTGCAGCGCCGAAGCCAGGGCGATCGTAGAGCGTTCCTCATTGTCGAGGGAGACCGTGCCGCTACGCTGGACCAGACAGCCAAGCAGCAGCTCGGTCAGCTTCTCGATGTTCGTAACGTGCCTGCCGCTCTCGCCGTTGCGAAGCTCCATGACGCCGGCCATGATGTCGATGAGCATGCGACTGTTCTTGACGCGCTCGTTGTACTGCTGGGACAGCAGGCTCGTCAGGCGGCGCTGTTTGGCGTACAGGCGGATGGTGTTGCTTACGCGGCGGCGCACGATACGGGAGTCAAACGGGCGGTTGATATAGTCCGAGGCGCCCAGCTCGTACGCGCGCAGAACCATATCATCGGAATCTTCGCTCGAAATCATGATGACAGGCAGATTGTCGATACCCGTTCGGCGCGACAGATCGGCCAGCACCTCAAAGCCGCTTATGCCCGGCATGACAATGTCCAACATCACGAGCGACAACTCATCGCCATAGCGGTCGACCATGTCGAGCGCTATACGACCGTTATCGGCCTCGAGGATGCAATACTCGTCCTTGAGCATCTCGCTGAGAATGGCTCGGTTCATCTCGGAGTCATCGATAATAAGCACCAAGGGCTTTTCGCTTTGGAAGGCCTCGATGGAATCGGCATCGGTCACGACCGTACCGGCTTTTGCCTTAGCGCGGCTCAATAACTGGGCAGCGCGGCCAACGCCCTCATCGACCGTCTCGCCATGAATGCGAACGCCACCAACACATGCCGTCAAGCTCACGTACTCATGGCCCGGAATAATCGTGGAACGAACGGCATCGGACACCTGATGCAGGCGACGGGTGAAGTCATCGGAGGGAATATTGGGCATGACAACCACAAACTTGTCGCAGCCATAGCGCACAAGCTCGTCAGTCGAACGAATTCCGCTGCGTATGGCTGTCGCCACAGCACCGAGCGCAAGGTCGCCGGCATGACGGCCACATGTATCGTTGAAGACCCTAAAATCATCAAGGTCGATCATCGCAACGCCGGCATTCATGCGGGCGCTTCGGAGCTTTTCCTCGTAATATCGGCGATTGCGCACACTCGTCAGCACGTCGGTGTAGACAAGGTCCTCATCTGCGGCCTCTTGCTCATCGATCGGACGCACCATCAGCAAGACGTGAGGCTCGCCCTCGACCTTCAGAGGGCGCAGACGGGCGCGGTACTCAATACCATCATTGAGCAGCTGCTCCGACACCTCACCCGAATCTGCCAAGGCCTCAAGACTCGACTGACGCAGACAAGGGCAGCGATCGCCGGCGAGCAGGCAGTTAGGCTCACTCTTAATCTGATCGGCCGACAGCAAACGCACCACGGGGTAGGTCTTCGCGACGCGGGCGACCTCGGCGGCAGCCTCCTCGTCGGTTAGATTGACCTCGTGATTATTGAGCATATGGGGCCCTTTCGATAGTTTCGCATGGTAGCGGTGGGTTCCAAATGCTACAAGGGTAACACCTTGTCGATGCAGGTAAGTACGTGAATGCTGTTACATTTTTATGAGTTGACAGGCGGCACGATTGAAGTCGCAGACGTGAGGTTTTGAGCACATTTGTTAACACGGCCGAAACGTTTGCGGGTGAAGCCTGCTTTGGCCATTGCGGGTGTTAGAGCCCCAGGATGCCACAGACAGCCCGGGCAGCCGCTGCCGGGCGATCGCGCAGACCGTTATGCGCGCCCGGGATCGTCACGAGAGGACAATCGAGATATTCGGCAGCCGCTCGCGTACCAGCCTCGCGGGGCGTGCCAATCGAGAGCTTGCCCAGGAGCACGGCGGCCACCGTTTTTGACGCGCGAACGCTATCCCAATCGGGAACGCAGGTCATAGTAATCCCGTATTCGTTTGCCATGAAACCGCGGCCGTTGCGCAGGGCATGCTTGGCTTCTGCTTCGGTCGTTCCAGGAGCCTCGGGGTCCAAGTCGCCGAGGGCTCCCAAGAAAAGCCGGAGCGCCCTTGAAACCTTTCCAGCCGCAATCATATCGAGCAAAACCGGAGCTGCGCCCAGGCCGACGCCTTCGGCCGACACAGCCGGCTCATGCAGAATCGCACGGGCGACGAGATGGGGTTCGGTACGAAGAAGCTCCAACGCCACCAACGTACCGGCGCTATGCGCAAGCACATTTGTCGGAGCGCCAACGTGTTCGATCACGGCTTGCAGATCGGCGGCCTGAGCGGCAAGATCATAGCTGCCGTCTGCCGCATCGCTGCTGCCACCACAGCCGCGGCGGTCGTAGGCAACTACGCGGTAGTTGCGACTGAGCTCACAAGCGATGCTGTCGAAAAATGTGCCGTCGACACAAGCGCCGTGCACGCACACCAAGGCAGGAGCATCAGGCGACACATCCGGGTCGGCATATTCGCGACAGGCAATCGTGGTGCCCACATTCTCGACCGTAAAATCCATGTTGTGCCCCCATCATCAATGCTCATCCAGTTGCACGTCAGCACGGTTGGATGGACCCGCATTGCTTTACACCTTGTTAACAGATTAACTTTACCCGACCCGAGGCTTTTCATGGTACGGCATCATGAGCGACGTGAAAAAACGAAACTTGTAAAGCAAGAGCCCACACCTTGCTTTGGAGCCGATGCTATGCTT
>CAKUHM010000079.1 GCA_934655835.1 uncultured Collinsella sp.
GTATCGGGGTGCAAAAGCGAGAGCTTCTCGGTCTGCAGCGCCCAGGTCATGTCGAGCGCGGGACCCGTGGCACCAATGCACTCAAGAATGGTGTTGTAGGCCCAGATGCGGTCGTCCTGCCCGATCATGGATCGGTGGATGGCGTACTCGATCAGGTTCTGCGCGGCCTCGCGCACGTCGGTCATTACAGCCATGCCGCGTAAGCCCCCTTGTCAGAGATAGCGTAGTGACGGGCAGAGCCCTCGCCCAGCCAGTCATTCATCTTGGTAATGAAAGTGTCGACCAAATCGAGCGGCACGAAGGCCTGGATGGTGCCGCCAAAGCCGCCGCCATGGATGCGGACGGCGCCGCGGCCGTCGAGCACGTGCTCGGCCAGCGCCAGGGCATACATGGAGGGCTGCTCGGAGCCCAGCTTGGCAACGACATTCTGCAGGTACATGGCGGAGCTGGCGCCGGACTCGCGCGTCAGGACCAGGAACTGGTCGATGTCGCCGGCGTTCAGAGCCGCCCAGCGCTTGTCGACCAGACCGTTCTCGTACCAGTAGTGAACGGCGCGCAGGCAGGCGCGGTCGCCCAGCTTGGCGCGCAGCTCGGGGAGCTTGGCGTCAAAGTCGGCAACGTCGACCTCGCACAGACGTGCCTTGCCAAACTCGGCGGCGACGTCCTGCATCTCGCGCGGAACGGCGGCGTAGTCGTCGGTAGCTGCCACATGGTCGGTGCCCACCTTAACGAGCACGAGCGCATAGCCGTGATCCTCAAAGTTGAGCTCGAGCTTCTGAGTTTTAGGCTGAGCCTGGTCCTCAAAATCCATGTAGGCAAGGCCGCCCAGGCACACGGCAGCCTGGTCCATCAGGCCGCAGGGCTTGCCGTAGTAGTTGTTCTCGGTGCGCTGGCTCATCTGCGCAAGCGCGACGGGCTCAATGGCGGGCGCGCCCCAGAGCGTCTCCATGGCGCGGCCGTATGCGGCCTCGACGGCAGCGGAGCTCGAAAGGCCGCCGCCCGAGGGGACGGAGCAGGTGAAGGCAAAGTCGAAGCCGTGGGGCTCAACGCCCAGGGCTGCAACTTCATGGGCCATGCCGCGGACGAGACTCGCGGACGTGCCCTTCTCGGACTCCTGAACATCCAGCGTGTCGAGCGTGATCTCAAAGGTGGGGTAGCCCTCGTCGGCGACGCGAACCTTGTTGGAGTCGGTTGCCACGGCGATGCCGTCAACGGCGACATCGAGCGAGCCGGCGATGACGTGGCCGCCCTCGTGGTCGGTGTGGTTGCCGCTGATCTCGGAGCGGCCGGGCGCGTGCACGTAGAGCACCTGGCGGTCGCCGATGGGGCCAAACTCCTCCTCAAACAGCTTGGTGAGCGTGGCGAATGTCTTTTCGTCGGGGGTGGTCATGAGGGTCCTTTCCTTGGCGCGCACGGGTGAGTTTTGCGTTGTTATGAGTACGTTAACAATTTGAAGCGGTGTGAACTCAGCATCCACGATGCCGCACGGTAAAGGCTATGTTAACGTACTCATAACACAACGCATATCACTTTTTGAGAATCTGGTAATCGGTCGAAATTCGGCCGTGAACGGTACTGCCGTATGGACTTATAAAGCAGAAGAGGTGCAGATAGAAAAAGTAGAGTACGTTAACATGCGTCCGACGATAGCGGGCCTCGGCGCGGGGTGTATTTCTGCCCGGGCCGGCATTCACGCTATTCAGATCTCGCAAGGGTGAAGGTGATCTTGTGGCAAGGCGCCCCTCCAACGATACAGGCTCGCGTCCGGTCTCCATGGCCGACGTCGCCCGCGCTGCTGGCGTTTCGCAGCAGACGGTTTCGCGCGTCGCCAACGGCTTGCCTAACGTCAACGAGCAGACGCGCCAGCGCGTGCAAGCCGCTATGCAAGAGCTCGGCTTCCGTCCGAGTTATGCCGGTCGTTCGCTGCGCGACGGCCGTTACCATTCGGTCGGCCTGTGCGTCAACGATGTCACCAAATTTGGCAACCTCTCAATGATCGACGGTATCGCCAGTGCCGCTCGCGAGCATGGCTGCGCCATCACGCTGGTCGAGATGTCCAAGACCGAGGAGTTTTCGCTTGCCGAAGCCACGCGTCGCATGGCGGCGCTGCCGGTCGATGGCATCATCATCGGCATGAGCCGCATGGCGCCCGACTTTGAGTCTTTCGAACCGCTGCCGGGTATCGGCACGGTTGTTGTCACCATGTACGCACATTCGCGCGTGACCACGGTCGATTCCGACCATTACGGCTGCTCGCTGCTGCTTATGGATCACCTGTTTGAGCTTGGTCACGAACAGATTCGCTATATCGGCGGCCCGTCCTTCTCGGTGGACGAGCAGTTCCGCCGCGCCGGTTGGCAAGATGCGCTCAAGCGCAGGCATATTGAGCCGACGGAGCCGCTCGAGGGCGATTGGTCTGCCAACAGCGGCTACGAAGCCGGCAGGTATCTGGCCGAGCACGACCGCGCCATGACGGCGATCTATGCGGCAAACGATCAGATGGCAAACGGAGCGATTGCCGCGCTGCGCGATAGCGGCCTGCGCGTGCCCGAGGACGTGAGCGTGGTGGGTGTCGACGATTCGCTCGACGACTTTGTTGCACACAACGAACTCACGACCGTGCGGTTCGATCTGCATCAGCGTGGACGCGAGGTGTTTGAGCATGCGGTTCCCAAGGAGGGGACGCCGGGCAAGACCGTCGCGATCCGTATCCCCGGCCAGCTCATCGTTCGACATACCACAGCGGCTCCGCGCGCGTAGTTTGCGCAGGTCAACGGCGTGTTGCTGCGTTTGGATAACAAACGGTAAGGATGCCGGCAGATAGCTGTTGGGATGCAGCCGAGTGCTATGATAGACGGGTTCTTTTGTCTATCTAGGAGGCTTTGCCTGATGGAGATCACCAAGGATATCCGCTACGTTGGCGTCGACGATCACGACATCGACCTGTTCGAGGGCCAGTACGACGTGTCCGAGAACGGTATGGCATACAACAGCTACGTTATCTTGGGCGAGAAGATTGCAGTCGCTGATTCGGTCGACGGCGGTTTTGTTGACGAGTGGCTCGGCAACATCGAGGCCGTGCTCGACGGCCGTACGCCCGATTACCTGGTCGTTCACCACATGGAGCCCGATCACTCCGCTGGCATCGCCGCTTTTATGGAGCGCTATCCCCAGGCCCAGATCGTGGCCAGCATGGGCGCCTTCCGCATGATGGTCAACTACTTTGGCACCGATTACCCCGAGCGCAAGATGGTCGTCAAAGAGGGCGACGTGCTCGACCTGGGCGGCCACAGCCTGACCTTCGTCGGCGCCCCCAACGTGCACTGGCCCGAGGTGCTCTTCTCCTACGAGGCCACCGATAAGGTGCTCTTTAGTGCCGACGGCTTTGGCAAGTTCGGCGCCAACGACATCGAGGACCCGGAAGGCTGGGCCTGCGAGGCGCGTCGTTACTACTTTGGTATCGTGGGCAAGTTCGGCAAGTTCGTGCAGGCCGTGCTCAAGAAGGCCGCCGATCTGGATATTCAGATCATCTGCCCGCTCCACGGCCCCGTGCTGACCGAGAACCTGGGCTATTACCTCAACACCTACAACACCTGGTCGAGCTACCAGCCCGAGGACGAGGGCATCACCATTGCCTACGCGAGCGTCTACGGTCATCTGAAGGCTGCCGTCGAGGAGCTCGCTTCTGCGCTCGAGGCTCGCGGCCAGAAGGTCTCCGTCTTTGACCTGGCTCGCGACGATATGGCCGAGGCTGTTGAGGATGCGTTCCGCTACGACCGCCTGGTGCTTGCCTCCATTACCTATCAGGGCGAGATCTTCCCGTTCATGAGCACCTTCATCCACACGCTCGCCGAGCATGCCTACCAGAACCGCACCGTGGCACTCGTCGAGGCCGGCTCTTGGGCACCTGCCGCTGCCAAGGTT
Source organism: uncultured Collinsella sp. (assembly GCA_934655835.1). The sequence continues at coordinate 3,925 of CAKUHM010000079.1, forward strand.
ATGACCAAGGAGCTCGAGGGCATGAAGGACATCACCCTGACGCAGAACAAGGTGACCGTCCTGGGTTCGCTCAACGACGCATCGCGCGCTCAGATCGAGGCCCTCGCCGACGAGCTTTCCAAGTAGCGACACTCCACTTCCACCGTCAAAACCACCACAAAGGTGCCTGTCCCCTTTGTGGTGGTTTTTGTTTTTAGGCGGTGGCGATGATGAGGGCCGGACGAGTGTCGTCGGTGGTCTCGGCGATTGAGGTAGCGATGGAGCCATCGGGGTCACGGTCCATCACGATGGCGTCGACGTCGGTGAGTTCGGCGAAGCGGTACATGCCGCGTCCGTTGACCTTGCTCGCGTCCATGAGGGCGACGCTTTGACGTGCGGCGGCGATCATGGCTGTTTTGGTCTCGGCCATCTGCGGAAAGTCGGTCGTAAAGCCGCAGCCGGGAACAAAAGCTCCAGGGCACATGACGGCAAGGTCGGCGTGAACCATCTGGAGCGCTTGCATAGTGAGCGGTCCGTATAGATAGCGATGGCCTTTGCGCAGCGCGCCTCCCAACATGACGACGTCGACCGAGGGCATGCTTTCGTCGATGTAATCGGAGATGGTGATGTCGGCCGTGATGACGGTGATGCCGTCGCGCTGGTCGAGGAGCCGGACAAATTCGAGCGCCGTGGTGCCCGAGTCGACGAGCAGCGTGTCTCCGTCGCTGACGAGCTCAATGGCACTTTGGGCGATCGCCTGCTTTGCGGCAACGTTGACGTTGATGCGGCGGTCCTGCGTGGAGACGGTCAACCGCTTGTGGAGTGACACGGCGCCGCCATGCGTGCGGCGCAGTTTGCCGGCCTCGGCGAGGGCGTCCAAGTCGGCTCGGGCCGTGACGGAGGACACGCCAAAGGTCTGGGCGATTTCTGCCACCTGTACCGAGGCATTGTGCTCGAGCATTTCCATGATGGCGGCACGGCGTTCGTCGGCAAAAGCTCGGGTTGCAACTTGGACCATGTCAACTCCATTCTCAGCCAAATTTGCAGGAATTGTGTTGAGTTCATTTTCGTTCATTTTCTTTTTGAGTAAGAAAACGCCTTTCGATTACTTATCTTTTCTATAAAAGAAAGATACTCAAGGCTCAAAACTCAATATCGAACGCATGCGCTCGGCACAAAACCCTTCCGTTTGCTTTTCAAAAATGAAGGCTCGACCTCGCGCGACGACAACATCTCGCACATTCATACCCGCCGAATTTCATACAATGGGCGCAGCAAAACGCAAGGTAAAACGCCTTGCGAACACGTACGCCCGATGTCCAGATGCGGGCGAGGGAGAGGAGCAAACGCTCATGGCACTTGTTACCACCGAAAAGATGCTCAAGGACGCTCAGGCCGGCCACTACGCCGTCGGCGCGTTCAACGTCGAGAACCTCGAGTTTGTTATGGCCGTTCTGGCCGCTGCCGAGGAGACCAAGTCCCCCGTCATCATGCAGACCACCCCGGGCACCATCAAGACCGCCGGTCTGGATTACTTCTACGGCATGGTCAAGGCTGCCGCCGAGCGCGCTTCCGTGCCCGTCGCCCTGCACCTCGATCACGGCGATGGCTATGACCGCTGCATGCAGGCTTTCCGCACTGGCTACACCTCCGTCATGATCGACGGTTCGCACGAGTCCTTCGAGGACAACATCGCCCTGACCAAGTCCGTCGCCGACGCTGGCCGCGCCATGGGTGTGCCCGTCGAGGCCGAGCTTGGCAAGGTTGGCGGCAAGGAGGACGACGGTCCCGCGGTTGAGGGCGAGAGCCCCTACACCGACCCCGCCGAGGCCAAGGAGTTCGTCGAGCGCACTGGCTGCACCTCGCTGGCTATTGGCGTTGGCACCAGCCACGGCGTGTACACGAGCGATCCGCACATCGAGCAGTCCGTGGTCAAGGCCATCCGCGACGCCGTCGACGTGCCGCTGGTCCTGCACGGCACCTCCGGTGTGCCCGATGAGCAGGTTGCCGAGGCTGTGAAGAACGGCATCTGCAAGGTCAACTACGCCACCGAGCTGCGTCAGGCCTACACCAAGGGCTTCATGGCCTACATGGCCGAGAACCCCGGCTGCTTCGATCCCAAGAAGCCGGCCAAGGAGGGCATGCGTGAGATCACCGAGCTGGTTAAGATCCGCATGACCAACCTCAACTCTGTGGGCAAAGCAGAGTAACAGCAAGGGTACTCCGACTCGCTACATATCCCGGGGAGGGACGAGGGCTTAGTTCCCCAATCGTCCTCGGGCATGCAAAAAGCCTCGCTGCGCACTTCGTGCGGCGAGGCTTTTTGCCCCCTGCGGAAAGATTGGGGAACTAAGCCCTCGTCCCTCCCAAGTTGACCTTCTCGAGGTCGTCGCCCTTGTGGTGTTGGGGCTGAAAGGATGGGGCGCGGGGGTTACTTGGTTGTTAGGGTTAATAGGTCATTGGGGGTTTTGAGGTTGTAGGTGGCGTTTGGGATGTCTTGGTGTGACCCCCATGCTGCTCGGGCAAAACTGACCCCTGCTGAAGTTGCGCATTGTTCGTCGTAGACGGTGTCGCCAACGTAGA
>CAKUHM010000080.1 GCA_934655835.1 uncultured Collinsella sp.
TACGGGCGAAAATCGCGAATGACCGGGGTGAGCCCACGTGCCGCCGCCAGGCGCTCGAGTACGTCATTACAGGTGTCGAACAGCTGGTACGGCGAGACGGCGAGCGTCGTACCCACATATTCAAACCCGCGCTCCTGGGCAACGCGGCATGCCTCGGCCAAGCGCAAGGCATAGCACGCGCGACAGCGACGGGGCCGATCGGCACCCAGCGGGGCCACGCCGGTCTCCCAGCGCTCGCGGTCCTCCCCGGCCTCGATGAGCTCGATGTCGCCATCGGCACACCACCGGCGCAGCTCGTCCAAACGCCGCTGCCATTCATCGCGCGGCTGAATATTGGGGTTGGCCCAGCAAATCGTGGGCTCAAACCCCTCCTCACGCAGCAGGCGAACCGGCTCGAGCGAACACGGCGCACAGCACGCATGCAGCAGCAACGGCTTCATCAACATCCCCGTCCCAGAAAACTCATCCCGACATCATGGCAGCTAAAATAGCCCCGTCCCAAAAAGACTACTTTGCGAAAAAGCGCACGCCAAAGGACGTATCCTCGCAGGCGACAATGCGGCGGTCGCGCAGGATGGTCCGCACGTAATACCAATCGCCCACGCAGCCCGACAAGTGCAGACCAGCCGCCAGGTAGCACAGCAGCGGATAGCCCGAGAGCGCAAAGCCCAGGGCAAACGCCACCGTCAAAACAACCGTGGGCGCCAGGCAAATGGCCATGTACCGCCGACGCGAATACACAACGCCCTCGGCGCAGGCATAGATCATCGCCGTCTCACGATTCGCGCCAAAGGTCACATGCGCGCCCGCAGGCGCCAGCAGCTTAAAAAACACCGCATGCACCAGCTCGTGCACGGCAAACGACGCTGCAGAAACCGCAGCCACACCGACCATCCAGCCCACGACAGCCATCCAGCCGCCCGCCTCAGCCGCGTCCAAGTCCGCAGGCCCGCCCAGCAGCATAAACACCGGCACCAGGCACACGGCAAACACCGCGATCACGGCCATCCCCCACACGAAGCAAGCGTGCAGAAAATCCTCGTCCTCAAACGCATGTATGTTGGAAATCTCATTCATAGCATCTTAGGATAGCGCCCCTGCCACGCACCCGCCCGCATGTGCGATAATGTCGAACGATATGCACGAATTGACCACCGCGCTGCTGAGCCCCGCGCCCGGCCGCGCCCTCACCTATATGCGAAGGAGTCCCATGGCATCCAAATACTCCATGAACGACCGTCCCAGCTGGCCGCGCCGCGCCATCGTTACCGCCGGCGAGCCCTACGGCAACAAGGGCCTGCACTTTGGCCACGTTGGTGGCGTCTTTGTCCCGGCCGACTTCTTCGCCCGCTTCCTGCGCGACCGCTTGGGCCGCGAGAACGTCATCTTCACCTCGGGCACCGACTGCTACGGCTCGCCCATCATGGAGAGCTACCGCAAGCTCAAGGAGAACGAGGGCTACGACAAGTCCATCGGCGAGTATGTCGAGTCCAATCACTCCCGCCAGGCCGCGACCCTCAACAACTACAACATCAGCTGCGACATCTACGGCGGCTCGGGCCTTGAGCCGGCGGCCCAGATCCACAACGAGGTGACCGCCGAGATTATCGAGCGCCTGCACGAGCAGGGCACCATCTCCAAGCGCTCCACGCTGCAGTTCTACGATGCCAAGGCCGGCACGTTCCTCAACGGCCGCCAGGTCATCGGCCGCTGCCCCATCCAGGGCTGCAAGTCCGAGAAGGCTTATGCCGATGAGTGCGATCTGGGCCACCAGTTTGAGCCCGAGGAGCTCATCGCGCCCAAGAGCCAGCTCACCGGCGAGGTGCCCGAGCTGCGCCCGGTCGACAATCTCTACTTTGACCTGCCGGCCTACCTCGACTTTATGAAGACCTACACCGCCAAGCTCGCCCAGAACCCGCAGGTTCGCTCCGTGGTCTCCAAGACCATGGAAGAGTGGCTGCTGCCGGCTCAGCTCTACATCCAGAACAAGTTCCGCGAGGCCTTCGATGCCGTCGAGAACCAACTTCCCGAGCACACCGTGTTGGAGCCCGAGGGCAACAAGAGCAGCTTTACCGTCACCTTCCCCAGCTGGAAGGAGCGCGACGATGCCCACGCCGTGCTCGCCAACGGTGGCGTGCGCTTCCGCAGCGGCAAGGCGCTCGTGCCCTTCCGCATCACCGGCAACATCGACTGGGGCGTTCCGGTGCCCGAGGTCGATGGCGTGACCGACGTCACCTGCTGGTGCTGGCCCGAGAGCTTGTGGGCGCCCATCAGCTATACGCGTACCGTACTCGCCCGCGACGCCCGCGCCGCCGGCGTGACCGAGGGCGTCGCCGCCCAGGACGCCGCCCTCATGGGCGAGCCCGCTGCCGACTCCACGCAGGTGCCCGCGCCCACCTACCAGCACAGCTCGCTCGACTGGCGCGACTGGTGGTGCTCGGACGACGCACAGATCTACCAGTTTATCGGTCAGGACAACATCTACTTCTACTGCATCGCGCAGACCGCCATGTGGGAGGCCCTGGGCTGGGACCTCACGCAGAGCACCGTCAGCGCCTGCTACCACCTGCTCTACATGGGCAAAAAGGCCAGCTCGTCCTCGCAGACGCCTCCCCCGCCGGCAGACGACCTGCTCAACCACTACACCTGCGAGCAGATGCGCGCGCACTGGCTGTCGCTCGGCCTGTCCGAAAAGCCGGTGAGCTTTAGCCCCAAGGCATACGACACCCGCGTGACCGGCAAGGACAAGGACGGCAACGAGGTGCGCGCCTGCGACGACAAGCGCGTCATCGATCCGGCCCTTAAGGAGAGCGCCCTTTTGACCGGCGTGTTCAACCGCCTGGCCCGCAGCTGCTTCTACGGCGTCGCCGTCAAGGAGGGCGACGAGAGCCCCTATCGCAACGGCTGCATCCCCGCCGGTGCGGCCTCTGCCGCCGTGGTCGAAGCCGCCGAGCAGGCAGCTCTCGCCTTTGAGCAGGCTATGTACAAGTTCGAGACGCACCGCGCGCTTGCCGTGTGCGACGACTACCTGCGCGCCGCCAACAAGCGCTGGAGCGATGCCTCCAAGGCCGCCAACAAGCTCGAGGGTAACGAGGCAAACGCCGCAATGACGCAGGCCCTCGTCGACGCCTTTACCGAGCTGCGCGTGGCGACCGTGCTCATGCACGGCATCGTCCCTGCCGGCTGCGAGCTCATCTGCGAGTACTTCGACGTTGACCCGGTCGCCTTCTTTAGCTGGGACAACATCTTCGCCTCCACGGACGAATTTGTGGAGAGTCTGGGCGAGAAGCCCGGCGAGCACCGCGTAAAGCCACTGCCCCCGCGCTTCGACTTCTTCAGCAAGCACGAGAGCCAGTACTAAACACTCGACATGTAATGGAATGGGAAGGAAAGACGGATGTCCAAGCCGCGTCGTCGTAAGCAGAAAAAGCAGGTCAAGGCCGAGCTCAAGCTCAGGCAGTTTGCCGCTACCGAGCTTTCCGACCAGCTTGCCGCCCAACACTCCGCCGCCGACCTGCCGCGCTTTATGGTCGACACGGTCGCCGGCGCCTATGCGCCCGCCGATGCCGAGCTCATGATCGAGGGCTTCGGCGCCGCGGCCACACGCCCGGTCACGCTGCGCGCCAACACGCTCAAGGCAACCGTCGAGGACATCGCTGCGGCGCTCGATGCCGCCGGCATCGCTCACAACCCCGTCACCTGGTACCCAGACGCCTTCATCCTGCCCGAGGCCCAGGTTTCCGATCTGTGGGATCTCGACATCTACCGCGACGGCAAGATCTACCTGCAGAGCCTGTCGTCCATGATGCCGCCGCTGGTCCTAGGCGCTCAGGTAGGCGAGGACATCCTGGACATGTGCGCAGCCCCTGGCGGCAAGACGACGCAGATCGCCGCCCTCACGCAGGGGCAGGCGCACCTTACCGCCTGCGAGATGAGCATTCCCCGCGCCGAGAAGCTCGAAGCCAACCTCCACCGCCAAGGCGCAAAAAACGTGCCCGTCATGCGCACCGACGCACGCGAGCTCGACGAGTTCTTCCGCTTTGACCGCATCCTGCTCGACGCTCCCTGCACCGGCACGGGCACCGTTATCAGCGGCAACGAGAAAACCCTGCGCGGCCTGACCGAGCAGCTGCTCGTCAAATGCGCCCGCTCGCAGCGTGCGCTTCTGGACCGCGCCATGGGAACCCTCAAACCGGGCGGCACGCTCGTCTATTCGACTTGTTCGATCTTGCCGCAGGAAAACGAGGACGCCCTGCAAGAGGCCCTCGACAAGCATATGGACTGCGAGCTCATCCCCCTCGACGGCACGCCAAGCGAAAGTGAGGCACGCCGCGCCCAGGAAGCTGGCGAGGAGCCGCGCATCGAGTCCAACGCCCTAACCGAGGCCATTGCCGCGGGTCAGGTATCGGCCATCGCCAACGGCCTGTCCGGCACGCTCACCATTCCGCCTAGCCGCGACTTTGAGGGCTTCTACATTGCCCTGATCCGAAAACGCAGCTAGCGCACGGATCCAAAACTCAACAAGCTATCTCCGTGCGCGTTTGCTCTGCCGGTCGCGATGCTGTTTAAGCGTCGCGCGCTCCTTGCGTTCGGCCCTTTTGCCCTTAATGGCCGTGACCACAAAGTAGATGACCGCGGCGGCAACGATTGCGCCCACGCACAGGCCAATCGAGCTAAACATTGCTGTCAATTCCATACCGCGTCACCTCTCTTTTAAACGGGACATTCAAGATAGCACCTCAATACCCGCCACCACAGCTCCTTCACGTTCGCCGGCCCTTCGGTCTAACGGATGGCGCGGCGGGGAAAAATCAACTCGTCAAACGATTTAGCATTCGCAATTCCGGCTGCATCGCGCCGGCCGTCATCACATAGAATCGAGCTTCCATGGATACCCTCAACGATCTAAATGAGCGCGTCGACGCCTTCGTCGGCACCAGCTCTTTCGACACGCCTGCCGCGGCAAACGACCAAGCCCCCATCGATGTGCCCGCCGAGGTTCACGAGGACATTGTCGCCTCGGTCGATTTCTCCGAGGTCGAGCTCGCAGACGAGTTCACCGAACCCCAGGTAGCCGTCACGCCCAACGGCCTGCTCCCTATGGAGCCCCTGCCCATCGACGGACGCCTGCGCAAGGCGGCCCTCCGCATGCCCGACGAGATTGAGGAGGCCAGCGGCTTCACGCTCTTCGGCCGTCGTATCAAATCGCTCATCTACACCACCGACGTCGCGGTCATCCGCAACTCCAACGCCGATGCCGTCTTTGCCGTTTACCCCTTCACGCCGCAGCCCGCCATTACGCAGGCGCTGCTGACCGTCGCCGAGTGCCCGGTCTTCGTAGGCGTGGGCGGTGGCACCACCACCGGCAAGCGCTCCGTTCAGATGGCAGCCGTCTCCGAGATGCAGGGCGCGGCGGGCTGTGTGGTCAACTCCCCCGCCACCGCCGAGATGGTCGAGCACATCACCAACATCGCCGACATCCCCGTCATCGCTACGGTCGTTCGCTGCGACGACGATGCCCACGCCAAGGTGCGCGCTGGAGCCAAGATTCTCAACATCGCCGCCGGCAAGAACACGCCCCAGGTCCTACGCGAGCTGCGCAAGCACTATCCCAACCTGCCGCTCATCGCGCCGGGCGGCAAGACGCCCGAGAGCATCCGTGAAACCATCGCCGCCGGCGCCAACGCCATCATCTGGACGCCGCCTTCGGCCCAGCAGCTACAGACCGACATGATGCAGCGTTATCGCAAGATGAAGGAAGACGCCACACCTGTCATCTCGCACGACGATGTGCCCATTATCGACCAGGTCTCCGCCGCCGAGGTCAGCCAGGTCGAGAACATGAATCCCGACGTGCCGATTCCCGACGAAGTCATCGAGCGCGTCGCTTCGATCCACGAGCGCGTCGAGGAGCATCGCGCCAACCGCGGCCTCAAGCCGTCACTGCACGGCTTCTTCTTCCGCGGAAAGAAACGCTAGCAAAACATCTTGGCCCGCCCCACAAACGTGAGGCGGGCCGTTTTCGTTTGAGCAATCATGCAGCGATGTGATGGGGCAAACTAATCCACGCGCTTGTCGCCCATAAAGAAGAGCGCCACCGTACCAGGTCCGGTATGCGAGCCAATCAGAGTACCGATGTTATTGATCTCAATCTTGCCTTTAAGCTGCGGAATCTGTTCCTCGATCAGCGCCGCAACTGCCTCGGCATCCTCGCGGCACGCCGAGTGCGACATGACGCACTTACCCGAATAATCCGCACCGTCCTGCACGTGTGCCATCATGGTCTTAGCCATCTCGGAAATCGCGCGCTTCTTAGTGCGAATCTTCTCACGTGGCGACAGCTTACCTTCGCAATCGACGGTCATGAGCGGGCAGATCTTGAGCGCCGAGCCGATAATCGCGCTGGCCGCCGAGATACGACCGCCGCGCAAATAGCTCGATAGATCAGTCGAGAAGAACC
>CAKUHM010000081.1 GCA_934655835.1 uncultured Collinsella sp.
CTACCAGGTCGGCGAGCTGTTCCAAGCCTACGCCGTGGGCAAGAGCCGCAAGTCGATCAGCGCCATGATGGACATCGCACCCGACTATGCCAACATCGAGCAGGCCGACGGCACCCTTGAGCAGGTCTTTCCCGACGACATCGCCGTCGGCACCGTCATCGTCGTTAAGCCCGGCGAGCGAGTGCCCATCGACGGCGTCGTCGTCGATGGCGAGACGCAGCTCGACACCGCCGCGCTCACGGGCGAGTCGGTCCCCCGCCCCGCCAAGTCCGGCGACGATATCATCAGCGGCTGCATCAACATGACGGGTCTCATCCGCGTGCGCACCACCAAGCCGTTTGGCGAGTCCACCGTCAGCCGCATCCTGGAGCTCGTGGAAAACGCCAGCGAAAAGAAGGCACGCACCGAGAACTTCATCACGCGCTTCGCTCGCGTCTACACGCCCGCCGTCACTGGCGCCGCCGCGGTACTCGCACTTGGCGGCGGCCTGGTCACCGGCGCCTGGTCCGATTGGATCCTGCGAGGCCTGACCTTCCTGGTCGTCAGCTGCCCGTGCGCGCTCGTGATCAGCGTTCCGCTGAGCTTCTTTGGCGGCATTGGCGGTGCGTCCAAGCTGGGCGTTCTCATCAAGGGCTCCAACTACCTCGAGACGCTCGCCGATGTTGACACCGTCGTCTTTGACAAGACCGGCACGCTCACCAACGGTACCTTCTCGGTCGTCGCGGTGCACCCCGAGGCCGGCTATACCGAGCAGTCGCTCCTCGAGGTCGCGGCCCTTGCCGAGTCGTTCTCCGACCACCCCATCGCTCAGTCCGTGCGCGCCGCCTACCAGGGCGAGGTCGACCCCAAGCGCGTGAGCGACTCCGCCAACGACGCGGGCCACGGCGTGACGGCGACCATCGACGGCAAGCACGTCGTCGTCGGCAATGCCAAGATGCTCGCGGCGGCCGGCGCCGATACCCCCAATTGCGAGGTCGTCGGCACGATTCTGCACGTGCTGGTCGACGGCGTGTACGCCGGCCACATTGTGATTGCCGACACCGTTAAGGCCGATGCCGAACAGACGATTCGCGACTTGCACGCCGCTGGCGTCAAGCACACCGTTATGCTCACGGGCGACCGCGAGGAAGTAGCGGCTGAGGTGGCCAAACGGCTTGGGCTCGACGAGTTCCATGCGCAGCTGCTGCCGGGCGACAAGGTCGAGCGTGTTGAAGCGTTGCTTGCGAGCGAGAGCGGCAAGGGCAAGCTCGCCTTTGTCGGCGACGGCATTAACGACGCGCCCGTGCTCACGCGCGCCGACGTCGGTATCGCCATGGGTGCCATGGGTTCGGACGCCGCGATTGAGGCCGCCGACGTCGTACTCATGGACGACAAGCCGTCCAACGTCGCCCGTGCGATTCGCGTGGCGTGCAAGACCATGACGATTGTCTGGCAGAACATCATCTTTGCGCTGGGTATCAAGCTGCTGATTCTGGTGCTTGCGGCGCTCGGCATTGCCAACATGTGGCTCGCCGTGTTCGGCGACGTAGGCGTGGCGATCATCGCCATTCTGAACGCCATGCGCGCGATGGGTGTCAAGAACCTGTAGTGCCGTCCGGCCGGGGCCGTGCTTGGTTTTGAAAACGTCCTCGCGCATGAGGCCCGTCTTTCCTGCTCCTGCGGAGCAACGGAAAGACGGGCCTCGCGCTGCGGAGTGTTTTCAAAACCAAGCACGGCCCCGGCCTGCGTTAACGTCGCTGGCGGTTCTTGGGCATCGCTTGCTGGCGAGGTTCCTTTGCTGAATTAGACTTTGTTGGTCGGGCCTTTGGTCCCGGTCGCTGTCCCGCGCCGTTCCGGCGCGGGAGGCGCGCCTCTTTGGGATGGAAGGGCAGCGCTGTTGATAGGGCGCTGCATCCCAACAGATTTACTTTGGACTCGGAGGAAGTCGCTGCCGTCAGAAGACTCTATCCCCTTTCGCTGGTTCGCGCTTTGCGCGAACTCCGCGTTGCTGTGGGACAGTTAGGCTCCCGTTGTTGGGTCCGCTACATCCTCCCGGCACAACATCGCCTTGAGCTTCTCGAAGCTTTCCTCGCTCAGGCAATGCTCCATGTGGCAGCCCTCTTGCGACGCCACCTCGGCCGAAACACCTGCATCCTCCAGCAGGCCCACGAAAAAGCAGTGGCGCTCCCACATTTGACGGGCGACCTCCAGTCCGCGCTCCGTCAGATGCACGTCGCGTTTGCCCATTTCGACATAGCCGTTGTTCTCCAACGTCGCCATGGCTTTGGAAACGCTCGCCTTGGTCACGCCGAGGTATTCCGCAACGTCAATCGAGCGCACGATGCCCTGGCGTTGCGACAGAACGTAGATCGATTCGAGGTAGTCTTCTCCGGATTCACGTAGGGCCATGGGCCGCCTTTCGCGATGATTGCTAGTTAGCCTTTGGATACTTTCCTTGGCTTACTTTACCGCAAAAGTTGCCCATGTCTTACTACATTGACTAAAAAGTTAGCCGTGTTTCACAAAACGCGCGGGTGAGGCGCGACACCCAGGCGCGTGGCGCACGGCGCGCAGGGAGTGTCCCCCGCTGCCGGCCGAAAAGGAACGTCCCCAAGTGCCGGGTGCTAGATCAGGCCAAAGTGCTTGGCGGCGTTGTAGATGCCGTCGTCGTCTACGGCGGTCGTTACGTAGGTCGCGGCGGCTTTGACGGTCTCCTGCGCGTTGCCCATGGCCACGCTTGTGCCTACGGCCGAAAACATCGACAGGTCGTTCTCGCCGTCGCCGAAGGCAATCGCCTCGCTCGCATCGATGCCCAGGCGCTCGAGCGTTGCCGCCACGCCCAGGTCCTTGCCGCCATTGGCCGGAATAATGTCGCAGAACAGATCACACCAGCGCGTGGTGAGCGAATGCGCCACGGCATCGGTCACGATATGCTCGTCGGCCGGGTCGACAAAGGCGCAAAACTGGTAGACAGGTGCATCGAAAGCATGCTCAAACGGCTCCTCGTGGTAGACGATTCCCGCATTGCTGCCGGCCGTCACCACGCGCTCGGACAGGCGGTTCACAAACGAGTTCTCGCCCTGCATGCACAGCGAGTCGTAGCGCCCCTGCGCCACCTGGTCCACAATCGCCGCGACGTCGTCCGGATCGATCGGGCAGCTACGGTAAACCCCCTCGGCATCAAAGCAGTGCTGGCCCGAAAGCGTAATGTACGCATCCCAGCCCAGGTCGAACAGCCAGTCCGGCATCTGGTAGGTCGGGCGGCCCGTGGCGATCACGCACGCGATCCCCTGCTCGTGAAAGCTATCGAGCACCCGTTGCGCCGACGCCGGAATCCGATGGGTCTTAAAGCTCAACAGCGTGCCGTCGATATCGAAAAACGCGGCCTTGATCATCCTCGTCTACTCCTCGCCCTCGAGCTTTTCGCTCGCCTCGAGCCACGCCATCTCCAGCTCGTCCATGGCGGCGTGAGCCTCGTCGATCTTTGCCTGCTGCTCGCCGAGCGCCGTGTAGTTGGTGGGGTCGACCTGGGCCATCGCGGCCTCGGCCTCCTCCACGCGGGCGCGCTGCGTCTCCATCTTGCGCTCGAGCGAGCTCACCTCGCGGCGGAGCTTCTGGCGCTCGGCATTGGACAGGCCGTTGGGCTGACTGCTCGACTTGGGCTTCTCGGCCGCAACTGCCGCCGCACCGGTGTCGAACGTGCCGGTCTTGGCGCTCGGCGCGCCCACGGGCTCGCCCTCGGCCGTGGCGTTGCACAGGCGCAGGTACTGGTCCACACCGCCGGGCATGTGCGTCAGGCGGCCATCGAGCAGCGCCCACTGCTGGTCGGTCACGCGCTCCATAAGGAAGCGGTCGTGCGTCACCAGAATCAGCGTGCCCGGCCAGCCGTCAAGCAGGTCCTCGACAATCGCCAGCATATCGGTATCGAGGTCGTTGCCGGGCTCGTCCAGGATGAGCACGTTGGGCTCGTCCAGGATCGTCAGCAGCAGCGACAGGCGACGGCGCTGGCCGCCCGAAAGGTCGCCGATGCGGCTCCAGAGCTGCTGCGTCGTAAAGCCCAGGCGCTCGCAGAGCTTCTCGGGCGAGGTCTCCTTGCCGTCGATAACGTAATACTTCTTATAGTTGCCGAGCACCTCGCGGATCGTGTCACCCATGTAGGGCTCGAGTTCCTCGAGCTGCTGCGACAGCACGCCAAAGCGCACCGTCTGGCCAATCTTCACACGGCCGCGCGTGGGCTCAATCTTGCCCTGGATCACGTCGAGCAAGGTCGACTTGCCGGCGCCGTTCTCGCCCAAAAGGCCATAGCGGTCGCCCGCACCGATGAGCCAGGTCACGTCGGTGAGCACCTGCTTGGGCGCGCCATCGGTATCCGCATAGCCGGCGTCCACATCGACCACGTCGATAACCTGCTTGCCCAGGCGGCTCACGGCAAGTCGCTTGAGTTCCAGCTCGTCGCGCACGGGCGGCACGTCGGCGATGAGCTCGCGGGCTGCCTCCACGCGAAACTTGGGCTTGGTGGAGCGGGCCTGGGCGCCGCGGCTCAGCCACGCGAGTTCCTTGCGCGCCATGTTGCGGCGGCGCTCCTCGGTGACGGCAGCCATGCGGTCGCGCTCCACACGCTGCAAGATGTATGCCGAGTAGCCGCCCTCGAAGGGATCGACCTGACCGTCGTGGACCTCCCACATGCTGGTGCAGACCTCATCCAAGAACCAGCGATCGTGCGTGACTACGAGCATGGCGCCCTGGCCGCGCTGCCAGCGTGCCTTAAGATGGCGCGCGAGCCAGTTGATGGTGCGCATGTCCAGGTGGTTGGTGGGCTCGTCGAGCATGAGCACATCGTAGTCGCCGATCAGCAGGCGCGCGAGATCCACGCGGCGGCGCTGGCCACCCGAAAGCTCGCCCACCGTTCCCTCCCAGGGCACATCGCTAATGAGGCCGGCGAGGATCTGGCGCGTGCGGGGGCTCGATGCCCATTCGTACTCGGGCGTGTCGCCCACGACGGCATGATGCACGGTGTCGGTATCGACAAGCTGGTCCTTTTGGCCGAGCAGGCCGATCGTGGTACCGCGGCGATGCGTCACGCGGCCATCGTCGGGCTCCAACGTGCCAGCGAGCACGCTCAGCAGCGTCGACTTGCCGTCGCCGTTTTTGCCGACGATACCAATACGGTCGCCCTCGCCCACGCCGAGCGTCACGCTATCGAAAATATGCTTGGTGGGAAACTCTAGGCTGACGGAATCGCATCCCAAAAGAATCGCCATATGCCCTGCTCCTTCGTAGAAATTCAACGTTGTCCATGATAGCGAAAACCACCACAAAGGTGCCTGTCCCCTTTGTGGTGGTTTTGGGCGGGCGCAATCGACGAGCGCAATCCCGCAAACGCAAAAAGGCGGGCCATCTCCCGCAAGAGATGACCCGCCTCTCCAATCAGTCCCGTGGCGACCGTGGCCGCCGCGGGCCTCAAGCATGTCCCGGACTAGGAGAACATGCCGGTGAGGTAATCATTCAGCCGCTTATCCTTGGGCCGTTGGAAAATCTCGTCGGTCTCGTCGTACTCGACCATATCGCCCATATAGAAGAACGCCGTGCGGTTAGACACGCGCGACGCCTGCTCCATGTTGTGCGTCACAATGACGATGGCGCGGTCGACCACAATCGACGACATCAGGTCCTCGATCGCCAACGTCGAGATGGGGTCGAGCGCCGAGCAGGGCTCGTCGAACAGAATCACGTCGGGGTTGAGCGCGAGCGTGCGCGCGATACACAGGCGCTGCTGCTGGCCGCCCGAAAGCGCGTAGGCGCTCTTGTCCAGCTTGTCCTTGACCTCGCCCCACAGCGCCGCGCCGCGCAAGCTCTCCTCGACCATGCGGTCGAGCTCGTCGCGGTCGGTGATGCCGTGGCGCTTGGGCGCAAACGTGATGTTGTCGCGAATGGACTTGCGAAACGGATTGGGCTGTTGGAACACCATGCCAATGGAACGACGCAGCTCGTAGGTGTTCTCGGTCTTGGTGTTCACGTTACGGCCGCGGTAGCTGATCTCGCCCTCCACGCGGCAGCCGCGAATCTCGCGATTCATCAGGTTGAGGCTACGCAAGAAGGTCGACTTGCCGCAGCCCGAAGGCCCGATGAGCGCCGTGATCTCGCCCTTGTGAAAGTCGAGCGACGTGTCGTGCAGCGCATGGTGATCGCCATAGTACACGTTGACGTCCTTGGTGGAGAGCACGACCTCGTCGCTCACGGCCTTGCCGCTCACGCGCACACGCTTTTCGCTCTCCCCCACACTCGACAGAAAGTCCTGGGTCTCGGACGATGCCGCTTCGGTTGCGGGCGTTGCATTCATCTCGCTCATTCGGTCGTCATCCTCCTTGCCAGTTGCTTGCCCACGATACGGGCGATTACGTTAAACAGCAGCACGCAGATCATCAGCAGTGCCGCGGTGCCCCAGACAATCTGCTGGGCCTCGGGGCTGCCCTCGCC
>CAKUHM010000082.1 GCA_934655835.1 uncultured Collinsella sp.
CCGCCCACCGCGGTGAAAAAGCCCATCATGATGCACACTGCCGGCGCAAAGCCGTAGACCAGCGCCTTGTCTGCTCCAGTGGCGGCATAGATGCCGACCGAGATGATGTCGAGCAGGGGAATGAGTTTTTCGGGTTTGTCGACGATTGCCGGGAAAATATAGATGATGGCTGCCGTGGCAATGGAAAGCGGGAGCGCCATCGGCTGGTTGAGGATGTAGACGTTGCCCACCTGCAGTGTCATGTCGCGCAAGAGACCGCCGCCCAGACCGCAGACCACGGCGAGCGCGACCGCGCCCACCAAGTCGAGCTTGTGCTCGCGTGCGACCAACACGCCCGAGATCGATGCAGCGACAACAGCGAACATCTCGAGCCAAAATGGGATAGCGACCATGGCATCCGTGGCGTGTGAGGTAACGGTCATAGCGGCGACGACGGGCAAGATGGGGTCCTTTTGGTTGCGGGTTTAGACAATGCCCGTACATAGTACATGGTTGGCGGGCGTGGTGACCCTATTGCTCGGTAAACGGTCGGGACTGGGTGGGGGCGTAGGCACCAAACATGTACATCAGCCTCCAAAGATGCCGAAAAATGTCGTTTTTGGAGGGTGATGTACATGTTTGAGATTCAAGGTGAAATCGAAAGCAATGGGGGCGTGCTGAATAGGAGGGATGTCCAAATTTTGAGCTTTGCCCAAAATTTATCCGGTCGGCTTACGCCGACCGCGCTGCGCTAAAAACGCGCCGCTGGCGCGTTTTCTTTACGCTCCGCGTCCTGGCGGGTTCGAATCCCTCCTCCTGCGCGTTATTGAAATGTGCCCAAAAAGAAAAAAGCCCCATTGCTGGGGCTTATACCATCTAATGGCGGAGGAGGAGGGATTCGAACCCTCGTGACCTTATACAGGCCAAACGGTTTTCGAGACCGCCGCATTCAACCACTCTGCCACCCCTCCGCGTGGGGTAAAAACAAAGCAGGCACGAAGGCCTGCTTTGGAATTAACTGGCGGAGAGTCAGGGATTTGAACCCTGGAGACGCTTTTGACGCCTACACGATTTCCAATCGTGCTCCTTCGGCCACTCGGACAACTCTCCGTTAAATGCGAAAGTTAGTATACACGAGGAATCGTAAGGTGCAAGCCGAAAACTTAGCATTTTTTGATCCACAGCGTCTCGCGCTGTGCCTAAAACGCGCGGCGCATGCAGTCTGACCAGCAAAATCATGCTTAGCGAATTGTTCAAAAAAGGACTTTATAGACCACGAGCAAACGAATTTAAAATCTTTTTGGCGATCAATTAGACCACTGGTATGCATTTTGCGACCACAGCCTTGTGCCCGTTGATCTGCGGCTTGGCTCAGCTTGTCCCCACGGCACCGTATCTTGTCCACAGATCCGTCAAGCTTTTGGTCAGCATTTGGTTGGAATGCGCATGAAACGTCGTGTGAGTATGGGCATATGTGGAGGTCATGAGGTTGTAGCTGCATATTCTTGCAGCCTAGGAGGTTGAAAGATATTATTACCAAGTCTTTTCCTGCTTCAGGCGCACCTTCACGACCTGAAGCCACATTTGCCCAGAGGAGGTGACAATATGAAGGCTTATGAACTGCTGTTCTTTGTTGACCCGTCGCTCGACCCCGAGACTCGTCTCGCTGTTATGAAGCGTATCGATACCACGATCGCTGAGGGCGCTGGCAAGGTCGACTCCGTTGACGAGTGGGGCAAGCGCAAGCTCGCCTACGAGATCAACGACCTCACCGATGGTGACTACACCCTCATCAACTTCCACGCAGATCCTACCCAGATCGCCGAGCTTGATCGCGTCCTGCGCATCACCGACGCTGTGGTCCGCCACATGATCGTCCGTCGCGACGACCAGGAGTAAGACTGTCGTTTTGGACTGGGCTTGTGCCCCAAGAGGAAGTAGTGAGTTATGAGCATCAATCGAGTGAACATCACCGGTAACCTCACCCGCGATCCCGAGCTGCGCGCCACCGCCGGCGGAACCCAGGTTCTGTCCTTTGGCGTCGCCGTGAACGATCGTCGCCGCAACGCGCAGACTGGCGAGTGGGAGGACTATCCCAACTTTGTCGACTGCACTATGTTCGGCACCCGCGCCGAGGCCGTGAGCCGTTTCCTGGCAAAGGGAAACAAGGTCGCGATCGAGGGCAAGCTGCGCTACAGCTCTTGGGAGCGCGACGGTCAGCGCCGGAGCAAGCTTGAGGTCATCGTCGATGAGATCGAGTTTATGAGCTCCCGTGGTGGCCAGGGCGGCTACGATCAGGGCAGTTACGCCCCCGCAGCCCCCGCGCCCGCAGCACGTCCCGCTGCACCGGTGGCTACGCCGCCCGCGGTCGACGTCTACGATGAGGACATCCCGTTCTAAGGGTTGTTCACCTATTTTTGAGTGAGAGGCGGCTTCGGCTCGCCGAAGTTGCCAAATGAAAGGTATTTTGACATGGCTAATGATTTTTCTGCACGTCAGCCGCGTCGTAAGTACTGCCAGTTCTGCAAGGAGAACACTGAGTTCATCGACTATAAGGACACTCAGCTTCTCCGTAAGTACATGACCGACCGTGGCAAGATCAAGCCCCGTCGCGTCACTGGCGCTTGCACGCAGCATCAGCATGACATCGCCAACGCCATCAAGCGCGCCCGCGAGATGGCTCTCCTGCCGTACACCGTCCCCGTGGTTTCCTCTCGTGGCAACCGCGACCGCGGCTAAGAAGGGAGACGCATCATGAAGGTTATTCTTCTCGATGAGATCAAGGGCAAGGGCGGCGAGGGTGACGTCGTAGAGGTCGCTCAGGGTTACGCTGAGAACTTCCTGTTCCCCAAGAAGCTCGCTGTTGCCGCCACCAAGGGCAACCTCAAGCAGCTTGACGAGCGTCGCAACAACATCGCCAAGCGCGAGGCCGTCCGTCTGGCTACCGCCAACGAGACCAAGGCTGCCTTCGAGGGCAAGACGGTCACCGTTGACGTCAAGGTCGGCGACGAGGGCATCCTCTTTGGCTCCGTTACCGCCGCTATGATCGCTGACGCCATCAAGGCTCAGCTCGGTATGGACATCGACCGCAAGCGCGTCGAGCTCGGTAAGCCCATCAAGGTTGCCGGTGCCCACACCGTTGCCATCTCGCTGTACCGCGAGATCAAGGCCGAGGTTGTCGTTCTCGTCGGCGTTACCGCCGAGGAGCTCGCTGCCGAGGCTGAGGTCGAGGAGGCCGCTGAGGTCGCCGAGGCCGAGACCGCCGAGGTCGAGACTGAGGCTGCTGCCGAGTAGCATTTGCTGCAACGCAACAATCTTGTTCTAAGAAGGGCGCTCTGGGAAACCAGGGCGCCCTTTTGTTATTTGCGCTGAGTGAGTGTCATGGTGAACGTTGCGTCGAAGTCCTATATACAGGACCGTTCATCCGTTTGGTTCGGTGATGATTGGCGGCGCGCGACGCGTTTTGGGACCGTGGCTGATACTATGGATGCTCGCAAGCGATATGAATGAGGATGCTCATGGCATATGACGATAGAGAGACCGGGCTGACGGTTGAGGACCGCGGCTCAAAGATGGGTCTTCCCCAAAACCAAGATGCAGAGGCCAATGTACTGGCCGCTATGCTGCTATCGCCCGAGGTGGTCGAAGAGGCCCAGGTCGAGCTGCAGCCCGATGACTTCTACCGGCCCATTCATAAGACCATCTATACCGCGATGGTCGATATGTACAACAGCCGCATTCCCATCGACTCCATCTCGCTGATCGATTATCTGCGAAGCATCAACAAGCTTGATGCCGTGGGCGGCGAAGCGTACATTTTGGAGTTGATGGGTCAGACCCTTTCGCTCGTCAACTGGCAGCACCATGCCGCCATCGTTCGCCGCGATTCGATGCTGCGTGAGCTGATCGGCGCCACCAACGAGATCAACGCGCTGGCCTATAACGCTCCCACCGATACCAAAGAGGTCGTGGAGCTAGCCGAGAGCAAGCTGCTCAAGGTCACGGCGCGCGAGGTCAAGTCGAGCTACAAGACGCTGACCGAGTTTATGGTCGAGGCCTATAACGAGGCCGAGGAAGTGTGCCAGGCTGGGGGCCAGGCTGCGGGCGTGCCCACGGGCTTCCCGTCGCTCGACCGCATGCTCATGGGTTTCCGCGAGGGCCAGCTCATCATCATCGGCGCCCGCCCTGCTGTGGGTAAGACGTCGTTCGCCCTGAATCTGGCGCTCAACGCTGCCGCCGCTGGTTATACCGTCGGCTTCTTCTCTCTGGAGATGTCGGGCAAGGAAATTGCCCAGCGCCTGATTTGCGCCTACGCCATGATCTCGATCAGTGACTTCCGCATGGGCCGCATTAGCCCCGAGCAGTGGGCCAATATCAACGAGGCCACGCAGACCTTGTCCAAGCTCGATATTCTGATTGACGATACGCCCGGCACCACAGTGACCGAGATTCGCGCCAAGAGCCGCCGCATGCTCCACAACAAGGAGAAGGCCATCATCATCCTGGACTACCTGCAGCTGGTGAGTCCTCCGCCGGGACGCCGCTCCGAGAGCCGTACCGTCGAGGTCTCCGAGATGTCGCGTGGTCTGAAGATCATGGCCAAGGAGCTCAAGATCCCGCTCATCGCGCTGTCGCAGCTCTCGCGTCAGGTCGAATCCCGTACCGGCAAGCGCCCGCAGCTTTCCGACCTTCGTGAATCGGGCTCCATCGAGCAGGACGCCGATATCGTTATGTTCTTGGACCGCTCCGCCGACGAGGCCGAAGCCTCGCGCGACGATCGACCCGACGAGGGCGTTACGCGTATCGTCGTGGCCAAGAACCGTTCGGGCCCGATCGGCGACGTCGACCTGATGTTCCTGCCGGCATCCACCAAGTTCTATGAGCTTGATGGGGCACATGCCGAGGAGTAGGACAGGCGCCCGTTGCACGGGTATACTGGGAATGTTTTGTGCTTCTGCGTGCCGGCGTGGCGCGTAGACAGTCCATGAATGTAAGGAGTAAACATGCCGTCAACCGTTTTGGTCGGTGCCCAGTGGGGCGATGAGGGCAAGGGTAAGATTTGCGACCTGGTCGCCGGCGACTTCGACGCCGTCGTGCGCTACTCGGGCGGCAACAACGCCGGCCACACCATCGTCGTCAACGGCAAGAAGTACGGCCTGCACCAGGTGCCCTCCGGCATCATGTATTCCGACCACGTGTCGGTGGTCGGTAACGGCTGCGTCGTCAACCCCAAGGTTGTCCTTGAGGAGATCGACATGTTCGAGGCCGACGGCATCACCACCAAGAACCTCAAGATTAGCGGCAATGCGCATGTCATCATGCCGTACCACATCGATCTGGATGGCGCCTTTGAGCAGAAGCTCGGCAAGAAGAACATCGGTACCACCAAGCGCGGCATCGGTCCGTGCTATCAGGACAAGATGGCCCGCATTGGCCTGCGCATGCAGGACATGCTGGACGAGGCGCTGTTCCGCGACAAGCTGGAGACCGCTCTCGCCCGCGTGAACCCCGAGCTCGAGCTCATCTACAACCTGTCCACCTACACCGTGGACCAGATTTGCGACGAGTACCTGCCGATGGCCGAGCGCCTGCGCCCCTACATCACCGAGACGAGCCTGCTGCTCAACAACATGATCGACGAGGGTAAGGACCTGCTGTTTGAGGGCGCCCAGGCGACGCTGCTCGACATCGACCACGGCACCTATCCGTACGTGACGTCTTCCAACTGCACCGCCGGCGGCGCCATTACCGGTTCGGGTGTGGGCATGAAGAACGTCGACCGTGTGCTGGGCGTCATGAAGGCCTATATCACCCGCGTCGGTTCGGGCCCCATGCCCACCGAGCTTTCCTATGAGTCCGAGGCCGGTCACACGCTGACCGAGGAGGGCTATGAGTACGGCGTGACCACCGGTCGCCGTCGTCGCTGCGGCTGGTTCGACGGCCCCATCGCCAACTACGCCTCGCGCGTCAACGGCCTCACCGATATCGCCCTGACCAAGCTCGACGTGCTTTCGGCTTTCGACACCATTAAGGTGTGCGTTGCCTATGACGTCGATGGCGAGCGCTACACGAGCGTACCCGAGCACCAGGTGCGCTTTGAGCACGCCAAGCCCATCTACGAGGAGCTTCCTGGCTGGAAGTGCGATATCACCGGCTGCCGCAGCTTTGATGAGCTGCCGCAGGAGGCTCAGGATTACGTGGCGTTTATCGAGGATCTGGCGCACACCCGCGTGACGTTCATTGGCGTTGGCGCTGGTCGCGAGCAGATCATCAACCGATTCTGGAAGTAATCGGGACTATTTGGTTATTGCGATATACCCCTTTGCAGCCCGGACGGGCGGCCGAGGGGTATATTTGCTTGCAAAGGGCTCGCGCGGAGCGGGCCATTCATCCATAGAGGAGGCACCCTTGAAGGCGGACACTCAAACCATCGACATCCTGTTGTTGGGCAGCGGCGGCCGCG
>CAKUHM010000083.1 GCA_934655835.1 uncultured Collinsella sp.
GCAGGCCCCGCCGACCGATTGCAAGCGGTCGGCGGGGCCATTGTGGCTCTTGACAGCGGATTGGGTCATATGAGCGAAAGCCCGCCAGAGCGAGCAAGGTGCCTTGAAACAAGGCGGCATTGACCTTCTGGTCATGCCGCCGAAGTTGAAAGGCAGATTGCCGCTCTGGCGGGCTTGCAGCGTCAAGCCGTTACGCGGTTTGTAAAACCGCGTAACTTAACGAGCTCCGTACTGCTCGTAGTAGGCGTCGATGGCGGTCTTGAGTTCGTCGTCGATGACGACCTTGCCGTCGATCTCGTGGTTGTAGAGGGTCTCGACGACCTCGGCCATGGAGACGATGCTCGCGACGGGGAAACCGTACTTTGCCTCGATCTCCTTCTGCGCGGTGGTCACGCCACCCTTGCCGACCTCCATGCGGTTGAGGGACACGATCAGGCCCTTGATCTCGACATCGGCGGCGGCCTTGACCTTGGGATAGGTCTCGTCGATGGACTTGCCGCTAGTGGTAACGTCCTCGACCATGATCACGCGGTCGCCGTCCTGGGGCTCGTAGCCCAGCAGGTTGCCCTTGTCGGCGCCGTGGTCCTTGGCCTCCTTGCGGTCGCAGCAGTACTTGACCTCTTTGCCATACAGCTCGTGGTAGGCAATCGCGGTCACGACGGCCAAGGGAATACCCTTGTAGGCCGGCCCGAACAGCACGTCAAAGTCGTCGCCAAAGTTATCGTGGATGGCCTGGGCATAATACTCGCCCAGCTTCTTGAGCTGATAGCCCGTCACGTAGGCACCGGCGTTCATAAAGAACGGGGACTGACGGCCGCTCTTGAGCGTAAAGCTGCCGAACTTAAGAACGTCGGACTCGACCATAAACTTGATGAACTCTTGTTTGTAAGCCTCCATGCGGGCTCCTCTCGTAATCGCGTACGTGCCTCACAGTTTAGCGCAGGCAGGGCGTCGATGCGGGCGCGCTTTGCCGAGTCTGCAGCCGGCAAAAACCACCACAAAGGTGCCTGTCCCCTTTGTGGTGGTTTTGGTGCGCTATGAGGCGTTGGTCAAGCGGCTCCAGAGCTCATCGATATCGATTTGGTCGCCGCCGCTCAGGTAGCCGGTGCGAATAAAAGCCTCGTTGTAGATATAGATGTCATGAGCGCTGTCGCCATCGTCTTCGGTGTCGTCGGCCATAATCACGTAACGGTGGCCGTCAAGCGCTTTGACCAGCCAATACAAGGCATCGTCAATCGTGCATTTCTCCTGCACCATCGCCGCGTCGCCAATCGCACCGATGAGTGCCCGTTCGCCCTTCGTATAGCCGCCTACCGAGAGTAGAATCGCGACGCTTTCGTCTCCGCCGCCCGGTTCAAGCTCCTCGTACTCGGACTCCGAAAGCGGTATCGCGCTATTTGCAAGTTCGTCCACATCGTCCGAAACCTTGGAAAAGGTAAAGGCGAAAAATCCCGCGTCATCGACGGCGCCGTAGCCTACGTTCTCGCCTTGCCACTCATAATTTTGATGTTTGAGCAGGCGCACCAGATCGGCACCACCCAGGTTGATTGCGGCATAGACCGTCACGTTGGCATTGTCGTCCACGCAGGCGGCGTCCGCTGTGCTCGCTGCTTTAGCGCCACCCGCGCCGCCCGTAGTGCCCGAGCAGCCAGCCAGCGCGCAAGCCGCCGCGCCCGCGCCCGCCACAAAGGCCGCACGGCTCATCGTCATCTCGTTCATCATGTTCGTCCCTCGCTATGTTATTGGCCGCGTCGCGCTTAGCCGAGCGCGCGCCCGGTCTTCTCCTGCCAAAATTCGTCAATCGTGGGGGCACCGCCGCCCTGGGTAAACGTACCGGTCTTGATAGCCTCCTCGGTAATGAGGTCCAGGCGATAGTCGCCGTTTTCCATCGGGCTCACCATGGCAACGTGACGCGCCATGTTGGAACCGTAAACGCACGCGATCCACGAGCCCGAGGTGATCTGTGCCCGATCCTCGACCGGCACCGAAAAGCCCGCGATAACGTCCTCGCAGCTCGAATAGCCCGCAAGTTGCAGCGTAAACATCACGGTGCTCCCGGTTCCGCCCTTGTCGAGCTTTCCGATTTCGTCCTCACCGAGCCATTCGGTTGCGCCGTCCTTGCTGATATTGCAGACGCTGAGGACGCGGCCTGCCTCGTTCTCGTACATCTCGAGCGCATCTTGCCAGGTATAGCCCTGTTGCGACGCAAATTCCTGCAACTGCCAGCCCTTAAGCTCGAGCAATGCCGCGATGCTGATGTTGCGGTGCGCATCCCAGCAGTCATCCGACCACGTATCGAACGCATCCGTCGAGCCGCCGTCCGCATCCGAGCTGCCGCCCGCATCACCGGAATCGCCCGACGACGAGCCCGCGTCCATCTTGTCCTTTACCGGGCGGTCGTCGTTAAAACCCGTCGTATCCTGCGCCTGCTGTCCACCGCACCCCGCAAGCGTCAGCAGCGCCGTTCCCGCCGCCACGACAAACGCCGTGCGCGAAATAACCGTCTCCCTCATCGTTGTTCCTTTCCCGTTCTTTATCACGGTGCCGAGAAACACGCCCGGCATCGATTCAGACATAGCCCGCTCACGCTATTGACGAGGCAGTTCCGTCCAGCCAAAACCGGGCTCAAAGCCATCGCGCGTGCCGATCACATCGCCCGAGCCGTTCACCCAAGCTTGGTCCGCCATCACCGAAACCTCGACATCGGTGCCATCGGGCCTGGTGTAATGATTGACTCCGCGAATGGCATCGGAATACGAGGCCGCGCCCGTTCCCACACCTGCGCTAGAGAAATTGGCCGCACTGGCGGCCATGTTCGCGGCGTGTTGACGATCGCTGCGGTCGAACCATGCCTGTTGGTAACTGTCGAACGCCGCTTGCTGCGAAGCATGCATCTGCTGCCAGGCTGCAAACTGCTGTTGCTGCTGGGCGATATTCATCTGCGTACGTTGGCGCTGCTCAAGCACCATCTGCTGCTTTTGAGCGCATGCCTCGCGCGCAAGCTCCGGGTTGAGCCGCAGGGTCGATGCCATTGAGGCGAGCGCCGTAGAGGCCGCCTCGTCCAGACGGCCCTCTGGCGCAACCAAGCAGAAGCTGTCCCTGATACGCCACTGCAACAGGTCGGCCGCTCCCAGCCTGAACGGCGCCTCGTCTGGGCAATCGCCCTGATCCGAGGCCTGCTCCTGCGCGACACCCTGCCCCGCCGCCGCAGCCGCCTGGCGCTCGCGCAGGCGCTTGCCCAGAACGCCGCCGATGAGCCCGCTCGAAAGGCCCGCGCCCAGCAGCGCCTCGGCCCCGGCGGCAATGCCTTTACCCATAGGGCCCGCGATTCCGCCAATCGAGGCCACATAGCCCTCGACTTTGGCAGCCACCGCAAGCTCGGTGGGCACTGGAGCGCCCGCAAGCTGATATCGGCGCATGCCGCACTCATAGATCACATCGCTCGGCTCCATCGTAAAGCCCTGAATCGCAAAATCGTTTGCCGCCTCGCGCTTTACGCGGGCACGCTCGTGCTCGATATCGACCGCCGCGCTCGACGGGTACGGCTGCTCGGCCACAACCTCCGCCCGCGCGCCCAGCTGTGCCGCACAGGCCTGGGCCAGCTCGTCGCACGCTGTCTCCACGTGCACAAACGCCTTGCGCTCGGTTTGCGTGGGAATGCGCTTGGCAACGGCGCCCGCATCCACGTAGCAGAGCTCGGAGCGGTACACAATCCGCTCGCCCGCGGGGCTCGCCGCCGTCACGCCAACCGAAATCGGGCAGTCGAAGCTACCGCTACGCTCAAGATGTGCCTCTTCGATACGCCAATCCCGCGGCAATGCCACCTGCGCGAGTGCCTGACCGCCAGAAACATCGCATGCGGTATGGAGCTCGAGGTCGCCGACGCGGGGAGCACCCGCCGAGGCTGTGCCGCCAGACGGTGACGCGGCCTCGGCACTCCGCGTTGGCACATCTGCCGGCACGGCCACGCTCGGCTCGCAACCTTCACCCGCGCTATCATCGTCAGCCGCATCATCCACAGACCCCGTGGCATCCGGGCCGCATGCAACGCCCCCGAGCCGGACGCCGCAACCCGGGCAAAACCGCACCGGCACACCGGCAACCCGAGGCAGTTGCGCCCCGCATGCCGGGCAGAATCTCAAGTCACTCATCCCGTACATCCCTCATTTCATTGGCTGTTCTTGATGGCGGCAAGCTGTCGCCACAGTTCCTCGGCACCGTCGAGGCGATATGCCGTCTTGTCGAGCACGATATTCTTGCCCTCGAGCTCCACCGATCGCTCCGAGCCGTCCGCATAGACAAAAACGAGCGTGCAACCGGCGTCGCTCATCCGCTCATCCACCTCATCTCCCACGATGCAGCCGTCGAGCGCGGCAAAGGTCGATGCGACCAGCTCGGCATCGTCGGTCTCATAGACCGTCCGTGCCTCTCCGTCCTCGATAAGCTTGACCGCCGCCGGAGCGGCAGCACAATCATTGAGCGATGCTTGTGCGGCAGTCTTTCCCTGAGCGCCATGGGCGCCGGCGCCGTAAGCTCGCATGAGTGTCACCGCCGCGGCAACAACAACCACGGCGATAAGCGCGCCCGCAATTTTATTAGACGCGCAACCCCGAGACGCCATAGGTGCACCCCTTCCGTTCTGCTTCGCTCAACATCACATTCATATGCCTTTGAGCGCCAAAACGGCAGGTGACAAATGTCTCATATTCATATTTTTGCAGGTAAAAAAACCACCACAAAGGTGCCTGGCCCCTTTGTGGTGGTTGGCTAGTCTTGGGGCGTCCAGGACCAGAAGAAATTGATGAGGGCTACGCGCGAGGCGGCACCGGTCTTTTTGTTGATCGAGGCGATGTGGCGGTAGAGCGTAGAACGCGAAAGGAAGAGCGCCGCCGCCACGTCCTGCACGCTGTCGTCCGAAACGACCAACGCCTCCAGCACATCGCGCTCGCGCTTCGTAAGTCCAAAGGCGGCTACAAAGCCGTCGAGTCGATCGTCAAACGAAAGCTCCGGCGTCTCCGGGGGCACCGCGTCGGTCTGATCGGGCGCGCGGCTCTTGCCAAGATCGTCGGTGGCAAACGCCAGGCCTCTGTGATCCGCTTCGTCCTCAACGCCTTGTCCAAACTGTCCCAGCAGCGAGATCGCAATGCCGACAAACAGCACGAGTACGACACCCACCGCCATTAGCACGTTTTGGCTCGAGATGATCGCCACCGCCGGCGCCGTCACAAGCATTGAGCAAATGTTGTTGATGACGCGGCCCATGCACGGCCACAAATACGACCAGCGCGCATACATCGAAATCGCGGCGAACTTCGCGGTGAAGAACACCACGAAAAAGCCCGTGCCCAGGTAAAAGATAATCGTGGCGGCGAGCGCATTACCGCCGTTGCCATCGGTGATAAGCACGAAGAACGAGAGCGTGGACAGCATGGCAGCGCACGTCATGATGATATTCATATACGAGCGTCCTCGCAGGTCATACAGGGCGCCGGCGGCAAGTGCACTCGCAACCAGCAGCAATCGCGGCCAGTCACCCAGATCGATGGCGCCGGCGGCATGCGAGGTCGTAAGACCGGCGTTGAGAGCCGCGAATACGCCGGTGAGGCAGGCGGTCGCCACCGTCAAGCGCACTACGGCACCTTGGAAGGCCGCCTTTGCCTCGGGATTATCGCGCCACTTGGCGCCATGCTCCGACGCATCGACCGATAGCTCGGCAATCTCGAACTCGAACTCCGGCGCAGACTCATCGCGCAATTTAGCTCGGCGGGTACCGTGAAGCAGCCCAACCAGCGCAATCGCACAGGCGATAAGGACAAACTGTTGAGGAATGCCCGCAGGCATCACCATATGGTTGAGCACCTGCGCCAAAATGCCCGCAGCATAAGAAACCGCCACGGCACGTGCCAGACAAGGCGTCTGCGCAAAACGCCGCGCCAGATTGGCATGGGCGGTCGATCCGCAGTAGCCCAAGGCGCAGCACGCCACCAGACCGCCCGCAATCACGACCTGAAACTGCCCCGCCATGATCAACAGCAGCAATGCCGACACCAGCAGCACGCCCGTCATATCGCTCGTTGCATCGATTGCCTGGGGACGGCGATAGTACAGGAGAGGACGCACAAAATAGCCAATCACGCTCGCGCCGACGACGATGCTCTCGTAGACAACAACCTCGTTCGCTGGCACAAACTCGGCCACGCGTACGTCAAAGAAGTACTCGCCGGCCAAAAACGTGAAAAAGAAAAGCGCCAGGCACAGAATCTCCCGTATGCCCCGGCGCAAATATGCGGTTGTGTCTCCCAGGTCCCTCATGGTAACCCCCACCCGCTTAGATGTCCGGAGAACCATTTTA
>CAKUHM010000084.1 GCA_934655835.1 uncultured Collinsella sp.
AAATTGGTAACAGTACTCATATTTGCTATTTTTTGTCCACGGGCCCTTGGATGACAGTGAGATTTTATGCCTTCGGGGTTCGAATCCCGGCGTTGGGGGAGAAAAAAGCCCGTCACCACAAGGGTAACGGGCTTTGCATTTCAAATGGTGCCCCCAGCGGGATTCGAACCCGCGATATCCACCTTGAAAGGGTGGCGTCCTTGGCCGCTAGACGATGGGGACAGCGGGAAAGAGTATAGCAGACTTTTTTGCCGGCGCGTATATCGTTGGCAAACTGGAAAACCACCACAAAGGTGCCTGTCCCCTTTGTGGTGGTGGGGCGTTAGGGGAGGAGCTTCATGGCGGCGTCGTGGGCGGTGCGCTCGTAGGTGTCGTCGAGGGGCTTGAGCGGCAGCAGGGCTGTGGCCTGCGCATCGCCGCGGCGCTCGAGGGCGTGGGTGATGAGCCAGTCGGCGAGCTCGGGGTTCTTGGGGAGCGCCGGCCCGTGCAGGTACGTGCCGATGACACCCTTGTAGATGATGCCCTCAAAGCCATCGTCGCCGTTGTTGCCGGTGCCCGTGACGACAGACGTTCCGAGCGGCGTGGCCTCTGCATCGAGCAAGGTGCGGCCGCCGTGGTTCTCGAATCCCACAAAGGGCTCGGGTGACAGGTCGGTCTTGACGGCGACGTTGCCGATCAGGCGGTCGGAGCCGCGCACAGTCTCGGCGGCAATGACGCCCAGACCCTCAATGCGATCCTCGCCCATGTAGTACGAACGGCCGAGCAGCTGATAGCTGCCACAGATGGCAAGCAGCGAGCCGCCATCCTCAACATAGGCCGCGACCTTATCTTTTTGGGCGAGCAGCTCGTGTGCCACGGCCAGCTGGTCGCGGTCGGAGCCGCCACCCATCATGACGATATCGGCATCGGTCAAATCAAGCGTCTCGCCCATACGGACTTCGTCTACACGCACGGGAATGCCACGCCAGGCGCAGCGGCGCTCGAGCGCGATAACATTGCCGCCGTCACCGTAGAGGTTAAGGGCATCGGGGTACAGATAGACGATGCGCAGCGGGCGCGAAAGCTCGACCGGCGCAATATCGGTGGGGACAGCGCTACCATCGGCGCACGGTGCAGCGTGGGCGGCAACCGTGGCCGCATCGGTGCCTTTGAGTTCGTCGAGCTCCTTGACCAGCGGCGGGAAGGCCGTGTAGTTGGCGACGGCGTAGAAGGTGTCATCGGCGGCCTCGTCTGCCACGGCGCCGATCGCCTGCGCGATGTCCGAGATAATCGCGGCATCGATGCCGGCGTACTTGAGGCGTACCTGCATGTCGTGCGCACGCGTGCCTCCGGCAAAGGCGACAAGACCCGGCGTGTCGGCGATGCGCTCGAAGTCGACATCGTAGATCCACGAGACATCGTGGCCGTCGGCATCGTTATCGTTTAGGAAGAAGGCGCAGAGCCTGCCACCTGCCGTTTTAATGGACTGGATCTGGCGATCGAAGCCCACGGGATTCTTGGCTAGGTTGGCCTCGACGGTGCGGCCGACAATATCCCAGCGGCCCATGCGTCCGCCGGCGGGCACATAGGCATTAAGCGTGGGCTGCAAGTGCGCCGCGTCCACGCCCAGCTCGTGCGCCGCAAAGAAGGCGGCGGCAACGTTGTAGACCATGTACAGGCCGTTGTAGCGCGTGGCGATGTGCGTTGCGGGTGCGTCGGTCGCAGATTCAAAGACCAGGTCAAAACCATAGCCGTCGCAGCCGAGCTCCACGCCCGTCACGCGACGGACCAGCGCGGGGCGACCCCAGCCACACGAAGGGCAATGATAGGCGCCCAGCTGTCCGTACTGCACATAGTCGTATTCCAGCGGGGCGTTGCACTGCGAGCAAAAACGCGAGTCGCTAATGCGGTCGGACTCGGTGCCCGTGGCGCCGTCGATGCCAAAGGCGATGCTCGTGTTGGGGACGCGCGCGGCGATCGAGGCGCACAGCGGATCGTCGGCGTTGTAGATGAGCGTTGTCGTCGGAGAGAGCTCCAACGCATGGGCGATGACGTCTTGGGTATGGTCGATCTCGCCGTAGCGGTCTAGCTGGTCGCGGAACAGGTTGAGCAGCATAAAGTACGTCGGCTTGAGCTTGGGCAGAACGCGTACGGTGTAGAGCTCGTCGCACTCAAAAACGCCCACGCGCTTGCCGCTGCTGGTGTGCTTAAGGCCGCCGCGGGCCTCGAGCAGAGCACCCACCACACCAGGCTCCATATTGTTGCCGGCACGGTTGCACACCACGGTAGCGCCGCTGGCAGCAACGGCGTCAGCGATGAGGTTGGAGGTGGTGGTCTTGCCGTTAGTACCGGTAATCACCACGCTGCGGTCGACAAGGCCGGCGAGGTCGCTCAGCAACTCGGGGTCGATCTTCATGGCGATGCGGCCGGGGAGTACGCCGCCCTGGCGCTTAAGGATAGAGCGCAGTCCCCAGCGAGCGATATCGCTCGAGGTGCAGGCAAGAGATGAGCGGAGGTTCATGAAGTCGTTCCTAACGTGAATGACATGGTCGGGGCGATCGCGTCGCTAAAAGCCGTAGCGGCGCGCAAATTCCTGGGCGAGCTGCGATACATCTTCGCAGGCGTTGGCCCAGGGGGCAAAGTCGGGGGTGTCCGAGATAATGCCGTCGGCCTCCCAAACTGCCTGGTGCGAAAGGTCCCAGGGGTCGCGCGGCTCGGGTCGGCAGGGAAGATACGGCGTCTGGTACATGGGGTTCAGCAAGAAGAACGCGCCACCCTCGCAACGGTTAGCGAACTCACGCAGCGCACGCACCGCCGGACGCATCTTGTTCGTTTTGAACAAGAGGATCGTGCGGGCGAGCAGGTACCAAGGAGAGTTTTCGAGTGCGTCTGCCCCCATCTGCTCCTCGAGCTGGTGGGCCAGGGCAAAAAAGCCGTCCTGGTCTTCCAGGCGGGCGAGGGCGAGCAGCACGGTGCCGGCGGCTCGGGTGGGATAGCCTTCCGCCTTAAGAACACGGCGAGCATAGTTGGCAGCAGCGCGGTAGCGGGCGCTCGCCATGCACAGCTGCGAGATGGCCTCGAGCGTGTGGAGCCACCCGATAAGGGCCGGCTCGCTCACAGTAAGGTCCGCTGCGGTGACACCGTCGGCCAAAACATTATTGGCCCAGTAGTGCGGGGCCTCCATATCAAACCCGGGCACGCTCTGTTGCAGGTAGTCGGCCGCGCTCGTCTCGAGCTTCATCAGGTCGCCCAGGCAGGCGTCGACGGGCGTGTCCGCCAAAATGATGGCGAGCAGCTGGGCATCGACGGCCAGCGCATCGATGCGGACGATCTTGAGCAGCTCATCACGCATATCGTCGAACAGGCGGTTGCGCGTCTGCTCAAACTCCTCGTCGCTGCCCATGTCCTCGATGCGATGGAGCTCGTCGAGCAGGTGGCGATGAACACCGGCATAGGACAGCAGCGCCTGAGCATGCTCGGACTGCGCATACTTTTGGGGATTCGCACTAATGTCGTTATGGACAAGCTCGCGTGCTGCATCGGTGAGCTCGGGGTGCGACGCCAGATAGGTGCGCTCCAGGTAGGCGGGGATGTAGACGCTCGGATCCATTAGAGGCCCCCTCCCTTAAATGGAAGCCCCTGCTCGGCCGCCCGCAGTATGCGCTCGTCGATCTGGGAGCGCACGATGTCGTTGGTGGCGACCCAGGCGGCAAAGCTGGCGTTGTCGGGCGCGCCCAGGCCCTCCTGTAGCACCGGCGTCGCCTCGGACAGGGCAAGGACGAGCTCATCGGTGGAGCCCACGCCCACGTTGACGCGGGCATAGACGCCATCGGGAAACTCGGTTTGGAAGTAGAGCGCCTCGGCTGCGTGCGGGCACGAGCGCGCAAGGATGCGCAGGTAGTGTTCGGCGCCCTCGTAATCCAGCTCGCGCCAGGCAGCGCTCATCAGCGCGAAGAGCGTCCACGGGTCCAAGTCGCGTTCTGCATCCTTGGGACGACGGCGCAGCGGCGTGTTGGCGAGATAGGGGACGGAGTGGGCAGAGCGAAAGCGCTTGAGCTCCTCAGCGGGGTATTCGAGCTTTGCCATGGCGAGCATTGCGGTGTGGCGGACGCCGGCAGGATCGTTGGGGGCAAAGTCGAGGCTGCGGTTTGCGGCTTCGAGCGACATGCGGTAGCGGCCGCTAATGAGCGCGCGCGATGCCAAGGCGGCGAGCCAGCGCAGGTAGGGACGGCGGGTCAGGTCGCCTGCGGCCTCGCGCTCGTAGGGGTCCTGCGCCGAGGCAATCTTGAGCGCCAGATCGTGCTCCACCTCGTCGCACTTGGACACCAGATATTGCACGTATTCCTCGTTGGATTCGGCGGTGAGCGCCGTCAGCATGCGCTGGGCATCCCAGTTGCTCGGGTCGAGCGCAGCTGCCTCGCGGAGCATGTTCTCGGCCGCGGCTTCTTCTTGCTCTGCCTGGGCGTCGTCGGGGATAAAGGGGATGCGGTAGTCGACAGCCTCGACCACCTTGGCAATGAGGTGCCCGGCGCGGTCGCGGTCGTGCACGATGAGCGGTGCAGGGTTGCGGGTGAATTGTTCCATCAGACGCTCTACGGCGGCACCGTCGGTGAGTGGGATATTGTCGCGGCGCAAGGCCTCAAGAACGAGGCGATGGCAATCCTCTTGAATGGGATCGAATGCCATGGGGCCTCCTTTGCTGCGGTTAGGGTTCAAATGTCTCTATATAAGGTTCTAGTTTACCCGCATGTGGCACACCGGGGGTACCGCACTTGGACTTGCACCTTTGCACCACGAAGACGGATGTCGCACAAATGTCGGCACCTTGGACGACCGAGTGGTATCACGGTGCCGCAAACGGTCGATATTTGGCGGCGAACGGTGCATATTTTGGAGGGGCACCGTCCTGCCCGGGATATGTAGTCAACCTTGATAAAACGTTTGCCCAGCTTGGGGGTATGGATGCCACACAAGGGTCTTCGGGGATAGAAAAAACGTTTCATCATTGGCGGCTTTAGGTGAATAACTGACCAACCAGAACGGTAAAATAGTGTTTGTCTGAGCGTTGAGACGTTTAGACATCGTGCATTGTCATCGCCGGCAACGCACAAAACGGTCCTAACGGAGCCAATCGGGTGCTCCGTTATATACACAAGTCTAAGAGGGGCTTGTTTAGGAGGCACAGTATGGGACGTTTTACCAATCCTCGCGATCTGTACTTTGGTGAGGGCGCTCGCCACGAGGTGAAGAACCTCAAGGGCAAGAAGGCCATCATCGTTTCTGGCGGCAGCTCTATGCGTCGCGGCGGGTTCTTGCAGGACGTCGAGGCCGACCTCAAAGAGGCCGGCATGGAGGTCAAGCTGTTCGAGGGCGTCGAGTCCGACCCGTCCATCGAGACGGTCATGAAGGGCGCCGAGGCCATGCGCGAGTTCGAGCCCGACTGGATTATCGCCATCGGCGGCGGCTCGCCCATCGATGCCGCTAAGGCCATGTGGGTCTTCTACGAGTATCCCGAGGAGTCCTTCGACAACATCATCCAGCCGTTCAGCTTCCCCGAGCTGCGTCAGAAGGCTCATTTCTGCGCCATCTCCTCTACCTCCGGCACCGCTACCGAGGTCACCGCGTTCTCCGTCATTACCGACTACGCCAAGGGCATCAAGTACCCGCTGGCCGACTTCAACATCACCCCTGATGTCGCCATCGTCGACCCCGAGCTCACCTACACCATGCCCGCCAAGCTGTGCGCTCACACCGGCATGGATGCTCTGACCCACTGCATGGAGGCCTACGTTTCCACCTTCGCCTCTATGTTCACCGACGCCAACGCTCTGCACGGCATCCGCGAGATCGTCGAGTGGCTGCCCAAGTCCTATGCTGGCGACCATGAGGCCCGTCAGCACATGCATGAGGCTCAGTGCATCGCTGGCATCGCCTTCTCCTCGGGCCTGCTGGGCATCGTTCACTCCATGGCTCACAAGACCGGTGCTGCCTTCGAGAACGGCCACATCATCCACGGTGCTGCTAACGCCATGTACCTGGGCAAGGTCATCCAGTGGAACTCCAAGGATCCCCGTGCTGCCGAGCGTTACGCTTACGTGGCCAAGGAGATCCTGCACCTTCCCGGCGAGACCAACGAGGAGCTCATCGCTGCGCTCGTCCAGAAGATTCGCGACCTCAACGACCAGCTCAACATCCCGCAGTCCATCAAGGATTACGCGAACGGTGGCGTGAAGGTCGACGCTGAGAACCCGCAGATGGTTTCCGAGGAGGAGTTCCTCGCCAAGCTGCCCGAGAT
>CAKUHM010000085.1 GCA_934655835.1 uncultured Collinsella sp.
CATCCGGACTTGTTGGGCCGGATTGTTCATGGGAGGGTCTTATGGCTGCTTCGAATCCGCCTAAGGGGAGCGTTTCTCCTTCGTCCATCAAGCCGGTGACGCGCAAGGCCGTGCGCTGCCAGCGCGAGGTCGCCTGGCTTGTCACGCAGGCGGCGGGCAGACTCGTGGCGAGCACGGAGGACGTCAATGCTCCCACACCGAGCTTTGTGCTGGCAGCGGCGCTGGATCGAGTACGCCAGCTGGAACTCGCCGCACAAGAAGACGGCAGCCATCTTGGCTACCAAGACGCTATGGCGCCCGACCTGCAAACGTTCTGCCACATGGCCAAGTTGCCCGTCGCACCCAATGCGCTTTCGGACGCAGGCTACATGTTTACGCTTTCGGGCGCGGACCTTATCCGCGACATCTACGCATACTGCAGCGAGCTCGCCGAGCGCCACGTCTTTGACGCGGCAGAAGTCAAACCGGGATATGCCATCAAGCTGGTTCTTAGGCTGTTCTTGATGGACGGGTTCGGGGCCATGCCGGCGTAAGCCGAGTCTTTAGCATCACCGTCGACTGAGCAACAACCGCTTTACCTTAGTGGGCGCCAATCGAGGGTCGATTATTGGGTCGCCTCGTCCACTAACGCATTTATTCCACGCGCTCTGACAGTCGATACTTGCGGTTGCGGCTCGTCGCCGGCGCCGTGGGCTCAAGCTCGCCTTGAGCAATGAGCGCGTTGACGCGCGACCTAACCTGGGAAACCGTGAGTCCCGTGCGCTCCGCCAGTTCGCGCGTCCCCAATTCGCCGTAGCGCTTGAGTGCCGTCATAATCAAGTCCCCGCCATGATCGACCGGCTCGATCTTTGAACGGTAAAGTACGACCTTGAACCGATCGAACCCCGGGCAGAACAGGGGCTCGGCCAGACCATGCGCGCGCATGGCATCGATCATCATCGGGATGCCCGAGCCATTGCCCTCAGCCGGCGAACCTGCGCCATCCGGCAGCGGGACAATCGACATGAGTTTCACGAGCGTCGCGTTACGGCATCGGGAGCTGCCGTCAAACAAGTTCTCGCGAGTCTTCCCTCCATAAAGGCCGCCGGGATTCGTCACCTCGATACGGTCGTCAAAAACGTCGACGGCGATCGATTGCCCACAGAACCGATCCCCGTATTCCCTGTGGATAACCGCATTGGCGACTGCCTCGCGCAGGACCTCCTCGGGAATCTCCAGCGAGTCGATACGCGAGATGCCTTGGACGGTCGAGGTGCGGCGCAGGTTTTTGGCGACAGCCGCGACAGCATCCGAGATCATCTCGCCCAACGTTCCCTCACAGATTGTGCGGTCCATAAACCTTAGTGGCCCCGCAGCTCCCTTTTGAGTTCCCACGTGGACAGCCACATCAATGAAGAGCTTGGGATAGAACTGCTGAGGGTAAACGCCCGCGGCAAGAAGGCCGGCCTTGGTAACATTGCCCTGGAAGTCGAGGAAATTCAGACGCTCCATCTTTGTCTTCTTGTCCGCCGCACCGCGCATCGCTCGAGGCGTCAACGAATAGGCACGCTCTATCGTGCGGTCGACCAGCGACTCGTCGAGATCGCCCACACTCGTGCCGGGCACCGCATCGCGATCGCTAGGACTCGTCCGTTCATATGACGACAGTGCCAAAACCTCGGTCGACGAAAGCGGGACATCTTTGTCATCGATGCGTTTGTAGCTGCCACCTTGAGCGCCCCGCTCTATGACATAGCAAGGCTTGCTCGACGGGTCGAGCTCCTCAATCGCGATGACTAGAACCACGGTGCCCTGGAGCTCCACGCGCTCAATGGTGTATTTGGGCGGATTGGCCAGCTTTCCGCGACCGCCGGCATCGCCCATGCCCGCCACGAATTGGTTGAGCACTTTCTCGGTCTCAAAGTTTGCAACTGGGACAAAACCCGCGCGCTCGCTCACTCCGAGTACGATGATGCCGCCGGCGGTGTTTGCGAAAGCGCTGACCGTTTCCCATACGTCGCGGGAAAGCGTCGTGGCGCTCTCCTTGACCTCAACGTTAAGATCGTCCGAGCCCATGCGCCTTAAAGACTCGAGCAGACCGGTCAGTTCGTTTTCGTTCATCTGCACGTCCTTTCGCTCGGTTCTGCGAAGAATGCCGCGAATAGATTTCCTTCGTCTCTCAGTTATCTCTCGTAATTATCTCTCATCTTTCTGTTATCTCTCATATTAGAGAGGAGTGAGAGATGAAAGATAAGATGTCTGTCATCTGTTTCATTTAAACATGTTTTCGCTGGTAAAACAATCTATATTGAGACAATACCATGGTTGCCTGTCTCTTTGCAGCATTGTTATCTCTCATATTTATCTCTCATCTTTCTGTTATCTCTCGTATTAGAGACGAATGAGATATGAGAGATGTGCAGGCGGCGGATGAGCGTGGATTTTGGACGGTCGGGAAATGAGGGTGGATATTTGGACGGTTTTTGGGCGTTTTGAGGCTGATTCCGTCCGAAAATCCACTCTCATTCGATAGGCGTCCAAGTTTCCACGCTCGTGCGGTGAACGCGCGGGGCCTTTGTCCAATCCGCTGGCATCGTCTTCAGTTCGTCGCAGAGCCGCGGCCCCATATGGGTATACTCTCGGGGATTCGACTCGATTCGCCCCCGCTGGGGCGTCAAAGGAGACTGCATATGTCCACTTCTTCAACCGATCCACGCGCTGCCGCTGCCGCGCTGCTGGTGCCCGGTACCACCTGCCACGGCTTTGTCGTCGAGCGCTGCGAGTCCGTGCCCGAGCTCGACTCGGACGCCTACGTGCTGCGCCACACTGCCTCGGGCGCGCGCCTGCTGTACCTGGCGTGCGACGACGAGAACAAGGCCTTTGCCATTGGCTTTAAGACGCCGCCGGCCGATTCCACCGGCGTGTTCCATATTCTTGAGCACTCGGTGCTGTGCGGGTCGGCCAAGTTCCCCGTCAAGGAGCCGTTTGTCGACCTGATCAAGAGCTCCATGCAGACGTTCCTCAACGCCATGACCTACCCCGACAAGACCATCTACCCCGTCGCCACCACCAACGAACAGGATCTGTATAACCTGATGGACGTGTACCTGGACGCGGTGTTCAACCCGGCCATCTACACCAAGCCCACCATTTTTGAGCAGGAGGGCTGGCACTACGAGCTGGACCTGCCGGAGGGCGAGGCTGGCGAGGGCGACGCCGGTGAGGCCCGCGCCCAGGACCTGCACGCGGGCACGCTGCGCTATAACGGCGTGGTGTTCAACGAGATGAAGGGCGCGCTGTCCGAC
Source organism: uncultured Collinsella sp. (assembly GCA_934655835.1). The sequence goes on from CAKUHM010000085.1 coordinate 3,285, forward strand.
CCCATGAGTGTGCTGGACGACGCCGTCAACGCCGCACTCTATCCCGATACCGCCTATGCGCACGAGAGCGGCGGCGACCCGCGCGCGATTCCGGCGCTCACCTACGAGCAGTTCCTGGACACGCACGCGCGTCACTACAATCCTTCCAACTCCTACATCACGCTCTACGGTGACCTAGACGTGGACCGCGCGCTGACTTTTTTGGACGAGCGCTATCTGTCGCAGCCGAGTGCCGCGAGCCGCCGCATGGACGCCGCCGTCGCCGCCGGCGAGGACCCGTCCACGCTGGCACCCAATCCGCTGGACGTGCAGGCGCCCGTGACCTGCGAGTATAAGCGCGTCGAGATGGCCACCACACCCGAGAACGCCCTGGTGGGCCTGGGCCTGGTGCTGGGCAGCGCGCTCGACCGCAAGCGCACGATCGCGGCGGATATCCTGTTCGAGGCGCTGCTGGGCTCCAACGAAGCACCAATTAAGAAGGCCATTCTGGCCGCTGGCTTGGGCGGCAACGTGGTGAGCTACACCGCTGCCGAGAGCCTGCAGCCCTACGAGCTCATCATGCTGCAAAACGCGCAGCCCGGCGTGGCGCGCGAGCTGCGTCGTGTGTTCCAGGACGCCTGCCGCGACCTGTGCGAGCACGGCGTTCCGCGCGAGCGCCTGGAGGCCATCATCAGCAGCAACGAATACGACCTGCGCCAGCGCGACTACGGTATCGCCGACGGCGTGGCAATTGCGTGCGACGCGCTAAGCACCTGGCTCTACGATGACGACGCCGCGACGCTGGCACTCAAGTACGGCCCGGTGTACAAGGAGCTGCGTAGCGAGCTGGACGGCACCTACTTTGAGGACCTGCTGCGCGAGTTGGTACTGGAGAACGACCACATGGCACTGGTCGAGCTGGTGCCGGTGGACGCCGCCGAGGGTTCGGAGGGTGCCGAGGCCACCGAGCTGGCAGCCAAGCGCGATGCCATGACCGATGCCGAGCTGGCCGACGTGGTCGAGCGCACGGCTGCGCTGCGTACCGCGCAGGAGGCGGAAGACACGCCCGAGGCCAAGGCCACGCTGCCGCGCCTGCGCGTGTCCGACATTGGCGAGGCGCGCCCCGAGCCGCCGCTGGTCGTGGACACGACCGCACCCATCCCCTGCCTGCGCCACGGCATCCCCACCAACCGTCTGGCCTACGCCATGCAGTATTTCGACCTGAGCTGCGTCGCGTTTGAAGACCTGCCCTACGTGACACTGCTCTGCCGCCTGTTCAAACAGCTGCCCACGAGCGAGCACTCGGCCGAGGAGCTCGATAACTTGCTTGCCGGCAGGCTGGGCTTTTTGAGCTTTACGACCGAGGTCATGACCCAACCCGACGTGGACGGCGTGCACCCCTACCTGCTGGTGAGCGCCGGCGCCCTGTCCGAGAAGATCGATGCGCTGGCGAGCCTGCCGCGCGAGGTGTGGTCGAGCACGCTTTTGCTCGATGCCGATGCCGACCGCGTGCGCGACGTGCTCACACAGATTCGCATTGGGCTTGAGCAGGGCTTTATCAACAACGGTCACTCGGCGGCGCTCGGTCGCGCGATGAGCTACAGCTCGCCTTCGGCCGTGGTGCGCGAGCAGCTTTCGGGCGTGGACTTCTATCTGTTCCTGCGCGATCTGCTCGACCACTTTGACGAGCGCCTGGACGGCCTGCGTGCCAAGCTTGCCGAGCTGGCAGGTCGTATCTTCGTGGCCGATGGCTGCATGGCGAGCTTTACCGGCAGCGATGAGGACTTTAACGCGTACTGGGCCGCCGCGGGCGACCTGGGGCTGGACGCCGGCGACGGCGCCGTTGCCGGCCGCGACGCGCTCGTGGTGCCGACGCCGTGCGACCGCCACGAGGCTTTTGTCATCCCCAGCGACATCTGTTTTGCGGCAAGCGCGTGCGACCCGCGTCGCTTGGGGCTCGACGTGACGGGCACCTGGGCGGTTGCCGCCAACGCACTCTCCTACGACTACCTGTGGAACGAGATCCGCGTGAAGGGCGGTGCGTACGGCTGCGGATTCCGCGCGGCAGGTGAGCGTCAGGCGGCGTTCTACACCTACCGCGACCCGGCGATCGATCCTTCGATTGAGCGCGTGGAGCGCGCGGGTGCATGGCTCGGCAGCTTTGAGCCCGACGAAGCCGCCTTTGAGGGCTTTATCGTGAGCTGCGTGAGCGGCATGGACGCGCCGGTGAAGCCGTACGCGCTCACCAAGCGCCGCAACACGACCTACCTGGCCGGGCTCGATCCGCATGCACGCGAGGAACGCCGCGCCCAGATGCTCGCTGCCACGCCCGGTGAGCTGCGCACACTCGGCGCCGACGTGACGCGCATTGCGGCCGTCTCGCCCTCCTGCGTCTTTGGCGGCCGAGACGTCATCGCCAAGAGCAACACCGGCTTTAACGTTATCGATCTGCTGGGCTAACGCACAGCAAAGGTAGATTTTTGGGACATGCCTGAAAATCTACCTTTTTTCTGCGGCTTGGACGGGGCGGCGCAGCCCACTGCGGCGGTTTGTCTCGATCTGTAACATCTAGGTCCGATTTTGCCGAGTTACTGTTACAGATCGAGACGAACTGCCGCAGACGCCCATCACAGCACAGACTACCACAAAGGTGCCTGTCCCCTTTCTCAGTGGTGATTCGAACACTTGTTCTATACGTACACATGTTCTATAGTATGGGTGATTGCATCGGACTTAAATTGCAACTATAATATAGTTGCAGGATGTGAGGCAGGATGACTCGGATCGACAAACTCATCGCCCAGCTGCTTAGCTGTCCTTCAACGTATAGATTTGCTGACTTTCTTAAAGTTATGGCTTCATATGGCTTTGAAATGGACAACAAAGGCAGGACATCCGGATCGCGCATTCGCTTCTACAGGCCATCGGACGGCAGAATGTTCGTGATGCACGCACCCCATCCATCTGACGAATTGACGGCGGGAACCATCCGAAACAT
>CAKUHM010000086.1 GCA_934655835.1 uncultured Collinsella sp.
TATCGCTCTCGACGCTCGAGTAGCTTGCGATATTGCCGCGGTCCTGGATGTACCAGGTGCATTCGCCCAGGTCAGAGAGCTCGGCGCGGGCATCGGCAAACTGCTGGTCGGCGGCGGCACGGCGCTGGTCCAGGTCGGCTTGCGCCTGCGCACGCTCGTCGGTGCCCTCGGCCATGCGATTGATGTTGTCCTGCTCGATCCCAAAGACCATATTCGCCTGGCGCTCGGCCGCATCCAAGCTCGCCGGTGTGTCAACCGTCAGCTCCTGAGCGCGCGCCTTCTCACGCTCCTCGCGGATCTTCTCGATATTGCCCTTGACCTCATTGATCTTTGCCGAGTAGGCATCCGAATAGGAGTTGAGGCTCTTGGCTCCCTCGACGACCACGTGGACAGCGGAGTAGGAAGAAGATGTCGCGGCGTCCTCGCTCACATAGAACTTATAGTCCGCAGTCGAAGCAGCGCGAAAGGCGTTGACTGTCGAGTCGGAGCTCACATCAGTGGGATCGAGGACCTCAGCCGTAATGGTGTAATCGCCCGCGGCAAACTGGTCCTTGGCGCTTTGGTTCGACGAGCTCGCATCGTTGGCGGCAAAGCTCACCGTATCGCCGATTTTCTTGCCCGAAGCCTTCAAAAAACGTGAGGTCACTGCCACTTCGTCCGAAGTCTCGGGCAGCTCGCCGCGTACTAGCACCGGTTGGTCAATATTCTCCTTGGAGAGGCTCTGTACGACGACACGCTCGCGCGTCGTACCCACGGCGGTATAGGCGGTCTCGGTATAGATGCCCTCGGCCGTCTCGACGCCATCGACCTCTTGGATCGCAGCAAGATCGTCATCGGTCAGACCATAGGTCGACTGCACGTTGATGTCATAAACATTCTGCTGGTCAAAGTAGGCGTCGACCGAATCACACAGGTCCTCGCAGCCCGCCTTAAGGCCGCACATCACGCTCACGCCAAGCGCCGTGATGATCACGATCGACAAGAAGCGCTTAAGGCTGCCGCGAATCGTGCGGTAGATGCCACGGCGAAAAACCGTCGGCACCATATCGTTTGAGCTTTGGGCGGTGCGATAGGTCGTAAAATCCTGCTCGCGCTCCGTGTTCTGCGCGTCGCGGCGTTGGCTGTTTTGGCGGTCCTGATTCATGGGCACTACCACTCGATCGTCTCGATCGGCACGGGATTTTGCTGGACCGTCTCGCTCTCCACGCGGCCGCTCTTAAAGCGAATCAGGCGATCGGCCATGGGCGCGAGCGCGGAGTTGTGCGTGATGATGATGACCGTAATGCCCTGCTTGCGACAGGTGTCCTGTAGCAGCTGCAAGATCTGCTTGCCGGTTTTGTAGTCGAGTGCACCCGTAGGCTCGTCGCACAAAAGCAGCTTGGGGTTCTTGGCCAGCGCGCGGGCGATGGCCACGCGCTGCTGCTCGCCGCCCGAAAGCTGCGCCGGAAAGTTGCCCAGGCGCTCGCCCAGGCCAACCTGACGAAGCGTTTGCTCGGCATCGAGCGAATCGGGGCAGATCTGCGCAGCGAGTTCGACGTTCTCAAGCGCCGTCAGGTTAGGAACCAGATTGTAGAACTGGAAGACAAAGCCGACGTCGGCGCGGCGGTACTCCACGAGCTGCGCCTCGTTGGCGGAGCTCACGTCGCGCCCGTCCACCGTCACAGTGCCGGAGGTCGCCGTGTCCATGCCGCCCAGAATGTTGAGGGCCGTGGTCTTGCCGGCGCCCGAAGCGCCCAGAATGATGGCGAGCTCGCCGCGCTCGACCGTAAAGCTCGCGCCGTCGAGCGCATGAATGCGGGCATCGCCCTCGCCGTATGCTTTGATGACGTCTTTGAATTCGATATAGGCCATCGATCGGTTCCCATCTGGTCGGATAACTCTTTAGTATTACCCATTTCGCACCGACCAAAAAGGGACAGGTTTATTTTGGCAGGTTTTATATGGGGAAACGGCAGCTATAGATGAGGCGCCGGGGAGGCCGAGAAATCATCGACGGGGTCAGGCCGACCGCCAAACACAACGCACGCATCTCAATCTGTCAGCCAAATCATTCGAACAGCTGTTCGTTTCTATGATATGATTCAACTATCTAAGCAGGCCAATACGCAGAAAGGCGGCCAACATGGCGTTCGACTTTAAGAAGGAATGCAAGGAGCTCTACAAACCTGCAAGCAAGCCGAGTATCGTAACTGTCCCGCCTATGAGCTACGTTGCCGTTCGCGGAAAGGGCGACCCAAATACCGAAGGTGGCGAGTATCAAAACGCCCTGCCGCTACTTTACGGCATCGCCTATACCGTCAAGATGTCGAAGAAAGGCCCAAGGAGCATCGAGGGCTATTTCGACTTTGTGGTACCGCCGCTCGAGGGATTCTGGTGGCAAGACTCCCCCGGTAGCGGCATCGATTATGTACGCAAGGACAATTTCAACTTTATCTCGTGCATCCGCCTGCCTGATTTCGTCACCCGAGATGACTTTGACTGGGCAGTCGCGGAAGCCACGACCAAAAAGAAACTGGACTTTTCCGCCGTCGAACTGCTTAAAGTTGACGAGGGTCTCTGCGTTCAATGCATGCACACCGGGCCCTACGACAACGAACCGGCGACCGTAGACGCTATGCATGAATACACGACCGAGCTGGGCTATGTTCCCGACTTCTCAGACACCCGTTTACATCACGAAATCTATCTCTCCGATCCACGCAAATGCGCACCGGAGAAACTTAAGACCGTGGTTCGTCATCCTATCAAGCGCGCTGAATAGCGTGGGGCGTCATTTCACGCGCTAGGTTTTAAGCCAACCAACCAGCCGCCTCCTAGGCCGTCCGGTAATTATCTTGACGCGGCCCGTCGCATCTTATAAGTTTGTTTTGCTAAAGCTGGAAAGCCTCTCAACGATGCGCAACTCCAGCTCTTTTTCTATCAAGAGAGCAAGTGTCGGAAAGCAAAATGTCAGAAAGCAGCGCATCGAGCAGAATTAAACGCCTGGTCAACACCTATAGCGGCCTCGTGCTTATGGGTGCCGTCGGAATCCCTATCGGCATCATCGTTGGCGTCATCTGTGCCCTTTTTGGTCGTGTGCTCCTGGCAATTGGCGCCTTCCGGGACTCGCACATCGTACTGCTCCTTCCCTTCCTCGCCCTCATGGGCTTGGCCATCGTATTTGCCTACCGCACCTGGGGCAAGGGCACCGACCGCGGCATGAGTCTGGTGTTCGACGTAGGTCGCGGACGCGAGGACGCCATCTCCCCGCGTCTGGTGCCGCTCATTATGCTGAGCACGTGGGGGACGCATCTCTTTGGTGGCAGTGCGGGACGCGAGGGCGTAGCGGTGCAGATCGGCGCCACCGTCTCACATTGGATCGGCCGACGTCTACCCTTCCGAGACCCCGGCAACACGTTTTTGCTCATTGGTATGGCCGCTGGCTTTGCCGGACTCTTTCGAACGCCGCTCGCCGCTACGGTCTTTGCTGTCGAGGTGCTGGTCGCCGGACGCATGGAATACCGCGCGCTGTTCCCCGCGCTTACGGCTTCACTTGCCGCAAGCATGACCTCCGGCGCCCTGGGGCTCGAGAAGTTCGAGGTCGCCGTTACCGCCTCGTATGCGCTCGACCTCTCCGGTCTTGGACAGCTGGCGCTGTTGGGTATCGCGTTTGGTATGGTCGGTGGAGCTTTTGCCTGGTGCCTTGCCCATGCCAAGACCCTTGCAGCGCGGCTGCTCCCCAACCCCTATGTGCGCATCGCCGTTATGGGCATCGCGCTATCAGCGATTCTGTTCGTGCTTCGGCAGGGGCGATACTGCGGTCTTGGCACCAACCTGATACCGGCGGCGCTCGACGGTGACGGCAAGGTCGCCATCATGCCTTGGGACTGGGCGCTCAAATTCACACTCACCATCGCCACGCTTGCCGCAGGATATCAGGGTGGCGAGGTAACACCGCTGTTCTCCATCGGAGCCAGCCTGGGTTTCGCACTCGCCGGGATTCTCGGCATGCCCGTCGAGCTCTGCGCCGCGCTGGGATACGCCGCCGTCTTTGGCAGCGCCACCAACACGCTACTCGCGCCGATCCTCATTGGCTGCGAGGTCTTCGGTTTCGGTAATCTGCCGGCGTTCTTCATCGTCTGCGTTGTGGCATATCTGTTCAACATGGACAAATCGATCTACGCCTTGCAAGAGCGCGCGTAGAAAGATGTCCAAACAGGTTGTCTCAACCGGAAACGGCATGCCACTCTGAGGCTGTATTCCGGGATGCGCTTTCCGTCTGAGCCTCCATTCGGAAAGCGCATCCCGTTCCGAGGGTCCAAACTGGGATACCGTTTCCGAAACGATCCCCTAGGGGAAACTGCGTCCCGTTCTGAAGCCTCAAACTGGGATGCAGTTTCCGCTAGGCGCCCAAGAGGAAAGTGCGTCGCACTCCACAGTGTCACGCCGGAACGTACCCTCAGCCCACAGCCTCCTCCGTCGACGTTTCCCCAGATAAAACCTGCCAAAACAAACCTGTCCCTTTTTGCAGGTTTTAGAGGCGGACGGTGAAGGTGATCTGATGGTCGTGGCCAGATACGGTAGCGGAGCCGCCATGGGCCTCGGCGATGGCGCGCACGACGGATAGGCCCACACCCGAGCCGCCTGTCTTGGAGCTGCGCGACACGTCCGCACGATAGAAGCGGTCGAACAATCGGTCCAGGTCGCCTTCGGGCAGCTCGTCTACAGCGTTCGATACGACAAGCTCTGCCGAGCCTTTGCCCGCACCGCGCGAAACGGCACACAGGCTCAGCTCGATCACGCTGTCCTCGCTTGCGTAGCGTGTTGCATTGTCCAGCAGCAGCTCAACAACCTGCGTCACCGCCGCAGCATCGGCATGAGCGCGCACGCCGGTCGCGACCGACATCGACAGGCGCTTGCCGCGCGAGACCGCCACCGATTCAAACAGCGCGGCTGCCTTGTCAACTGCCTCCGAGAGATCGATCGACGCCATGGTAAAGCCCGCCGAGCCCTCGTCCATGCGCGCCAAAAATACCAGACGCTCCGTAAGTGCCGTCAGTCGCGCCACCTGCTCGTGAATGCTCTGCGTCCACTCACTCTCGCCGCTTTCAATCTCTTGCACCTCGTTCGCGGCATCAATCACAGCCAGCGGTGTCTTGATCTCGTGGCTCGCATCGGTAATAAAGCGCTTTTGCTTGCTGTAGCTCTCGACCATCGGTCGAATCACGGCGCCCGAGGCGGCCGTTACAATTGCCAGCACCGCCAGCCAGCCAATGCAGCTGATTGCCACACTCGCGCTCAAAAACGAATAAAAGCTTGCAAGCTCGCGCGAGCAGTCCACAAACACATAGGTGGTCTCATCGTCTTGAACGTCGGTCGTATAGCGATAATTGCCAGAAAAACCCGAGACCCAACCCTTGGAATGCAACTTGGCGGCAATACTGGCGGCGCGCTTGGCACCCACCGCGGCAATGCGGGCCGTATTGACATCGACCGCCTGTCCATCGACAAGCGTCACCGTAAAGTAGCGCGTGTCGAAGGGAGATTCCGCCGTCATACCTTCGAAGTGTCTGATGCGAATGCCCGCTTGGCTATCGCCGGCATCCTTGCCATTAGCGGGCTCGGCTTTAGGCTCGTCCCCCCAATCGATACCGTCCTTGCCCGCCAGAATATAGTCCAGGCGAGCGTCGGCCATCTTGCAGACATGCGAATAATTGACGATGTTGATGCCGGCGATGATGAGCGTGAGCACCACGGTCACGGCGCCCATGGCAACGAGGATAAACTTGCGACGCAGACGGCGGCCCAATGCGTCAACAGAATTAGCCCGCCCCTTACTACTCGAGGCGGCGTGAAACCACTCCGTCATGCGCTTGCACCACGCGCTCGCGCTCACGCTTATTCGCCTTCCTCGACAACCTCGAGCGAATAGCCCTGGTTGCGCGACGCGCGAATGGCAACGTTGGCACCAAGCGCCGTCAGCTTTTTGCGCAGGTACGAGATATAGACCCACACCACGTTGGCGCCTTCGGGCGCGTCCTCACCCCAAACCTCGAGCATCAGACGTTCAGTGGGCATGCGCGTGCCGGCGTTGCGCATAAAGAGTTCCATAAGCTGAAACTCGCGATTGGCCAGGTGCCCCTCGCCCAAGGGTCCCACAAGCGTGCAAGCCGCCGTGTCGAGGCGCACGTTACCCACGCTGAGCGTCGTGG
>CAKUHM010000087.1 GCA_934655835.1 uncultured Collinsella sp.
TAGCCTTGATGTGTTGAATACGCTGAAGGGATATGGATGACCGTCGATATGGGCGACCTTGCGCTTCTAATGTTGTCCGTGCTGTGCCTTGCGATCTTTGTCTGCTTGCTGATTAAGGTGCTCAAAGGACGGGCTATAAGAATCGACGAGTTGGGTTACTTGCTGCTTGTCGAGAGGCTACGGTCACCGGCGCTGACGGTTGCGATGAAAGCCGTCTCGAACTTGGCGTCGCTGCCGTTTATCGTCGGCGTGCTGGTCGCGGCAATACTGCGGGCGCCCTGTCGGCCCAATGTTATCTTGGCCGCCGTCAACGTTGGCGCCATCAGTGCAATAGACCAGCTGTTGAAGATTCTTGTGCGCCGACCTCGTCCCCAGGGATTTCGGCTTGTCGAGGCGCAGGGACTGAGTTTTCCCTCGGGCCACTCGATGGCGGCTATGGCGTTTTATGGCTATGGCATATGGTTAGTGCGATGCGGTGCGTTTGGCCTTCCGTTCAGAGCTGCCATCGAGATCGTACTTGCGTGTGCCATCCTTGCGGTGGGCGTCAGTCGTATCTATCTGGGTGTGCACTATGCCTCGGATGTACTGGGCGGCTTCTGCCTTTCGTTTGCCTGGCTCATCTTGTTTGTGCATCTTGTCGCCGGGGTTTTGGCGCTTTGACTGCTTGGTTGCCCTCCGTAAAGTCGCATCGGTTTTTAACGCAGCCCTAAAGAGCGCGAAACAGCTCGGAAAAGCTTGCTTCGTAGCATGAGCCTAACGATCGATACCACCATAAAGCACGGAAGGGTTGTGGGGATAATGGTCAACTATGGGTTTGGTATGCCGACGCGCTTGGTTGCGGATGGGGACGTGGCTCGCTGGTGTGGACGATTGGTCGCCCACTACGGCGGCACCAAGGCGCTGGTCGTGCTGGGAGGTGACAAGCACACGCGTGATGAGCTTGTCTCGGCGGCGCTCGGCTCGCTCGATCGCGCCCTGCTCGAACGCGTGCTCTTTCGTTGCGGCTCAGTTGGGGGCGACGGGGGAGACGATTTGGTCGATGAGGCCGTAGCCCTGGCGACCGATGAGGGCGTGGACTTTGTCCTGGCGATCGGCGATGCCGATACGGCAGGCTTTGCGCGCGAGCTCGCCCGCCGCATGGCTGTGCTCGATGCCGGCGAGGACGGCTTTGTTCCCTACGGGTGCATCGTCTCGGAGGGAAAGGTGCCCGCTGTGGTGGGCGCCGGTGAGGTCCCCGTTTTCGCCATCATTGCGCCCGAGCTGTTGGAAGGCATCGGCTCTCCCTTGCGCGAACTGCTCGGCAGCATATGCGCCGCGGCATAGAACCTGCCCCTTTTTGGTCAGTCGCCGTTAGGGGGCGGATTGGCAACGCTCGCTGATTACAGTCTTGACATGCGTTAGAATAGGAGCATCTGATTATCCGGGCGCGTGGAGGAGTGCGCCCGTATGCTGAGGAGGACTTTATGGCAACTGTTGCCGCACCTATCGACGCTACGTCGACCGCCGCTTGGAAGGCGCTCGAGGCCCATCAGGAGAAGCTCGAGGCCGAGGGCATCGATCTTAAGGCCTGGTTCGCTGCTGACGCCGACCGCGTGAACAAGCTGAGCTTTGACGCCGGCGACCTTCACTTCGATCTGTCCAAGAACCTGGTGACCGATGAGACCGTCAAGCTGCTGTGCGATCTTGCCCGCGAGGTGAAGCTCGAGGAGCGCCGCGACGCCATGTTCTCCGGCGAGCACATCAACACCACCGAGGACCGTGCCGTCCTGCACACCGCGCTTCGCCGTCCGGCAAGCGAGAAGGGCCAGCTCATCGTTGACGGCCAGGACGTCGTCGCCGACGTGCACGAGGTCCTCGACCGCATGTATGCCTTCGCCGAGCGCGTGCGCTCCGGTGAGTGGAAGGGCGTTACCGGCAAGAAGATCGAGCACCTGGTGTCCATCGGCATCGGTGGCTCCGATCTGGGCCCGGTCATGGCTTACGAGGCCCTGCGCCCCTACGCCGACGCCGGTATCGACTGCCGCTACATCTCCAACATCGACCCCAACGACCAGGCCGAGAAGCTCAAGGGTTTGGATCCCGAGACCACGCTCGTGATCATCGTTTCCAAGACCTTCACCACGCTCGAGACCCTCACCAACGCTCGCGAGGTCAAGACCTGGATGCTCGAGCAGCTCAAGGCTCAGGGCGCCATCGATGGCTCCGATGAGCAGAACGCCGAGGCCGTGGCAAAGCACTTCGTCGCCGTTTCCACCGCACTCGAGAAGGTTGAGGCCTTCGGTATCGACCCCGCTAACGCTTTTGGTTTCTGGAACTGGGTCGGCGGTCGCTATTCCGTTGACTCCGCCGTGGGCCTGTCGCTGATCGTCGTGCTCGGCCCCGAGCGTTTCCAGCAGTTCCTCGAGGGCTTCCACGCCATCGACGAGTATTTCTGCAACACGCCGCTCGAGAACAACGCCGTTGCGCTGATGGGCCTGCTCAACGTCTGGTACGTCAACTTCTTCGGCTCCAAGAGCCACGCCGTGCTTCCGTACAGCCAGTACCTGCACCGCTTCCCGGCCTACCTGCAGCAGCTCACCATGGAGTCCAACGGCAAGCACGTCCGCTGGGACGGCAGCGCTGTGACCTCCGATACCGGTGAGATCTTCTGGGGCGAGCCCGGCACCAACGGCCAGCATGCCTTCTACCAGCTGCTGCACCAGGGCACCGTGGTGGTTCCGGCCGATTTCATCGCCTTCGCCAATACCGCCAACCCTGCGACCGACAGCGGCCAGGACGTCCACGAGCTGTTCCTGGGCAACTTCCTGGCCCAGACCAAGGCGCTCGCCTTTGGTAAGACGGCCGATGAGGTGCGCGCCGAGGGCACGCCCGAGCAGATTGTCCCGGCCCGCTGCTTTGAGGGCAACCGTCCGACGACCTCGATCTTCGGTGACACGCTGAGCCCGTTTGCACTCGGCGAGCTCATCGCCCTGTACGAGCACATCGTGTTTGTCGAGGGCACGGTCTGGGGCATCGACTCCTACGACCAGTGGGGCGTCGAGCTGGGCAAGCAGCTTGCCAAGCAGATCACCCCTGCCTTCCACGACGACGCTGCCAAGGCCGAGCAGGACGCTTCGACCCAGGCGCTCATCGAGTTCTACCGCGCTCACCGCAAGTAGTCTTTGTTGCTGAGATAGGTCATGGCCGAAAGGGGCCCGTATCCGTTGGGATGCGGGCCCCTTTTCTGTTGTCGGTCGGATTCGATGGGTCGCGTGACGTCGTCAGAGGTCGAATTCGTCCTGAGCGCCTTGGGCTTCGGGGAGCTCCCCGTAGAGCGGATGGTCTTCGAGCCTAAAGCGCTCAACTTGTTGTGGGGCGCGGCCGCGGACGAAGAGCCAGGAGCGGTCGACGGGCGTTGCCATGAGCGTACTGGGCAGCACGTCGGCGCGCTCCGAGAAGACGCGGGCGCTCTCGGGGTCTTGAAAGGCCAGTACCAGCTGCGTGTCGCAGTTGCCCATGATGGAGCGGGCGCGCGCTTCGCCATAGAGCGCATCGAGCTGGTTTGTTGACTGCAGCAATAGGGTTGCCCAGATCTCGCGGCTGCGGATGATGGACAAAACGTTATCGATTTGTGGCATCTGCAGGTTGGCAAAGTCATCGAGCATAAAGCGGACCGGTATCGCAAAGCGGCCGTCGGGCTGCGCGTCGGCGTGGCGGATGAGTTCCGCGAAGGCCTGCGCTACAAACAGGTCGGTGAGCGGATCGAGGCTACGGTCGAGATCGCTGACGGTGACGAAGAGCGCTCGACGCTCGCATCCCAGAGCTGCGAAATCGATCTGATTCGCATCGGTGTATAGACGGCGTGCTCCATCAAAGCCCAGGCACATGACTTTTTCGGCAAGGATGCCCATGATGCTTGCGTGCATCTTTTCGGCCGTGATGGTGGGTGAGTAGCGCCGCCAAAGTGAGAGCGCGTAGCTTGTGGGGTCGGTGGTCTGCAGGTCGTCGAAAAGGCGTGTCGTGGCGCGGTCTTGGAGATGTTCGCAAAGGTCGATCACCGATGAAATCGTCTGCTCCTCCACGGGCAGCTGTTCACACACCTAGGCGATCAGGCAGGACAGCAGGTGGGCTGTTGCAGGGTCCCAAAACGGCTGGGTTTGGTCCTCGACTGGACAGATGGCCTTGGCGACCGAGATGATGTCTTGCTGGTTGGGCTTGCCGTCTTTGGTGCGGCGGATGTGGTTGAGCGGGTTGTAGCCACACTGCTCGATGTCCTCGGGCAGTGTGGTCGCATCGTCAAGATCGGCAAAGTTGAGGCGCTGTACACGATAGCCGTGCGCGGCAAGCACGGGGCCGACTTCGCGGCAGAGCGTCCCCTTAGTATCGAGCACGATATAGCTCGCATTCATCTGCAGCAGGTTAGGCTTAAGAACGTTGCGGGTCTTGCCGGCGCCCGAAGGCCCGATTACAAGCATATTGTTGTTGAGGCCCGTTTGACGCGTGTCACACGAGAGTGTGTGGGCTTGCGCAAGGATGGTGGGGGCCGGGGCGTGCAGGGCTGCGTTGAGGTTAGACATGGGCGGTCTCCTTGGTCGAGGTGAGAATGCTGTGGGCAAAGCCGAGCTCGACGGCGCGCTCGGCCGAAAGGTACGTATCCTTTGCCGTGAGTGTTTGGATACGCTTGGCCGAAAGGCCACTGCGATCAGACAGGATTTGCGTCAGGGCCTTGCGGGTCTGCATGAGACGCCGGCTTGTTTCCTGGAGTGCTAGGGCTGAGCCCCCAGCTCCTTGCGGGATGAGCGGGTCGTGAATCATGAGTTCTGCATGAGGCGCCATACGGCGCTCGTCGCCACCCATAAAGATGATGGCGCCCATAGAGGCCGCAAACTCTAGGCAGATGGTGTGGATGGGGCACGGCGAGAGGCGCATGGTGTCGTAGATGGCGAGGCCGGCGCGCACGTTGCCGCCGGGGCTGGCAACAAAGACCGTGATGGGGGCCGTGGGGTCTGCGGCCTCGAGCAGGCGAATCTGCTGGCACAGATCGTGCGCCATCGAACTGTTGATGTCGCCCACGACGGAAAGCTCACGTCGGGCGAGCATCTCGTCGTAGACGGAAGTGAGCGTTATGCCACGAGCCGATTCGCGCATCGTGAGCGGGCTGATGACAGGGGTCTGAGTGGTGTCCACGAAGGTTCCTTTCTTAACGTAGGACGAGGTTCTATTTGGGTTGGTGAAGCTGGCGCTAAAACTCAAAGGCATGTTCGAGCCTGCGCTCAAGCTCCGTTGTGACTTTGCGGTCGGCGGCTTTTGCCAGTGACTCGTCGAATGCGCCCAATCGCATCAGTGCGGCAATGGGCGCGGCGTAGACGAGACGCAGCTGGCGCTCGAGAACGTCGGGAAACTCGTTGGGGTCGTAGCGCTTCTGGTAGAAGTGAACGATGCCTTGGCTCATCTCCCGATCGTCGCGGTAACGCTTGAACTGTCGCTGTTGGATATCGATAATCCGGATCGTTTGAGCGCGAAGGCCAGCAGGCGCCAGTGCCCGGTAGCCGTCGAATAGACGATTGAGGCTCAGCACACGGAGCATGTCGATCAGGGTGCGCACCGTTGTCGGGCCGGCTTGAAACCGGGCGGTTGCGCGGTTGTAGCGTTCGCGGTCGAGCACCATGATGCCCGGCGGGCCCTGCACGTCATCTTGCCCGCAGGCTGCCTGCTGATGCCGCGCCTCCAGGGCTTTGAGGCCCATGGCGAGGTCATGGATGGGGAGGGTCAGGGCGTTCTGCAGGTCGAATCGATGGTCCATCAATGTCATCTGCGTCTCGTCGTCCATCTCGAGCCGAAGCTTCGTGTCGAGTGCGGTAATCATGTGTGCCACATGGCCCATGGTGTACGGGCCTTCGGTCTTACCGTGGGATCCGAGATAAGGGTCGGTAAGTTTGTGGACGGCTGGATCGTTCATGATTTCGGCGCAGCGATTTGCCGAAAACTCGTGGTTGCTCAGTGCCTCGTCGACGGGCAGCAGGGCAAAGTTTGCGATCGTTGCGGCGGCGAAGTCGGTGTCGTATCTGCCGTGCAGGGCACGGTCGATGCGTGCCTTGAGGACGGTG
>CAKUHM010000088.1 GCA_934655835.1 uncultured Collinsella sp.
GGACGAAGAGGATGACGACGACTGGCGCAAGTACCTGTAGGGCGACGCGCGCGATGTGACATGCCAAGCCGGCGGGAGGAACTGCTCCTGTCGGCTTTTACTGAGTGAGGAGCTCACGATGAAAAACGTTCTGTGCTTTGGCGACAGCAACACGTATGGTTACGATCCGGCGGGTATGCGCGACGGCACCGCGGTGCGCTATGCGCAAGATGTGCGCTGGTGCGGCGTGGCCCAGCGCGATCTGGGCGAGGGCTGGCATGTGATCGAGGAGGGCCTGAACGGCCGCACGACGGTGCGCGACGATATGTACCATCTGGACACCAACCTCAACGGCATTCGCGCGCTGCCGATGCTGCTGGAGTCGCATAAGCCGCTGGATGCCATTGTGATTATGCTGGGCACAAACGACTGCAAGACCGCTTTTAACGTGACGGCCACCGATATCGCTGACGGTGCCATGGCGCTCGTTCGCACGGTCCGCATGTTTCCGTGGACTGATGCCGCGCCTTGCCCGCGCATTCTGCTGGTGGCTCCCATCAAGATTAAGCCGCAGATTGCCGATGTGTATATGACCGAGTTTGGCGAGCATGCCGTGGAGGCATCGGAGCATTTTGCCGAGTACTACGCGTGGGTGGCCGAGCAGCTCGGCTGCGACTTTATGAATGCCGCCGATTTTGCCGAGCCGGGGGATATCGACTATCTGCACATGATGCCCGAGGGCCACGAGAGCCTGGGCCACGCCGTGGCGGCCAAGCTCCAAGAGATGTTGGGTGAGTAGCGCGACCCCAAACCACCACAAAGGGGACAGGCACCTTTGTGGTGGTTTTGCCCGCGTTAACGAGCGGATCGGTTGCCATATGGGCATGGACGAGCTCATTGACCTCTTTGCCGAGGGCGACGAGCTTGTCTCAAACACCGCTTTTGAGGATTTGGAACTTGCCTACGACGTGGCGAACGGCGCGACGTTCGATGGCGTCGTATTTCGATCCTGCGTGTTCGATGGCGTCGACTGGAGCGGATCGACGCTTCGCGACGTCGTGTTTCGCGGCTGCCGCTTTATCCGCTGCAACATGGAGGGCTGCTGGCTCAATCGCTGCGACTTTGTTGACTGCTCGGCGCCGGGACTCAACTTGCTCAAGGCGCGCCTGTCGAGCGTGTCGTTTGCATCGTGTGATTTGAGCTACGCGAACCTCTCGGAAGGACGCATCGGGCCCCTGGCGGCGCGCGATACGCGTCTGATCGAGGCGACACTCCAGGGCGCCAAGCTGGGGCAGTTGCGCCTAGACGGCTGCGACCTGACGCGCGTCGATGTGTTTAAGACCCCGCTTTCCGGCATGGATGAGTCGCGCTGCACGTTTGCGGCTCCTGTTGTTTCGGGCGACTACCGTGAGCTGCGGGGCCTGACGGTCAACGCCGAGCAGGCGCTGGCGTTGTCGGGTCTGCTTGGCATCCAGCTCGCCGACGAATAAGCGCACCGGTCCTTTGCTCGACTGCCATCAAAAAACAAACCGTCGCAACATTCGATAATTTTTCGCGTTTGCGCGATTTTCATCGAATGTTGCGACGGTTTTTAGTGCAAAGTAGCATGATCCTTTTGCACCACCTGTTTGTCTCGATCTGTAACATCTGGGCGGCTAAATCGTCCCTATCTGTTACAGATCGAGATAAGCTGAAGGACCAGAATGAAATATCTCGATCTGTAACAGGTGGACCAGAAAATGGACTCTTATTGTTACAGATCGAAATATTTGCGGGAACCACCAAAAAGGGGACAGGCACCTTTGTGGTGGTTTGGATTGGTGACTTTAGTACTGCCACATGTGGTTGACGGGGCCGGAGCCTTTGCCCATGTCGAAACCTGCGGCGAGGGCGCCCGTTAGGTAGGCCTTGCCGGCGTTGATGGCGTCGGCAAGATCCATGCCCTGGGCCAGCGCGCAGGCGATAGCGGACGAGAGTGTGCAGCCGGTGCCGTGCGTGTTGCTGGTCTCGATGCGCTTGTGACGGAACCACGTGGTGAGCGGATCGCCCAGGTGGTTTCCCTCGTCATCGAGCGGCGCGGGCTCGGCCAGCACGTCGTTGGCTTCATTGACAAAATGCCCTCCCTTAACGAGGGCCGAGCAGCCAAAGCGTCGGGTGAGGAGCATGGCGGCATTTTGCTGGGTGCGCTCGGAATCGACTTCGTAATCGAGCAGCGCCATGGCCTCGGGAATGTTGGGCGTGATAACCGTCGCCAAGGGGAACAGGCGGCGGGTGAGTGCCTCGGAAGCATCCTCGGCAATGAGTCGAGCGCCCGAGGTGGCGACCATAACGGGGTCGACCACGATGTTCTGCGCGTCCCAGGCGCTCAGGCGGTCGGCGATGACCTCGATGATCTCGGCAGACGAAACCATGCCAATCTTGACGGCGCTCGGGCGGATGTCGTCGAAGACCGCATCGATTTGCGCGGCGACGATATCGGGGGAGATATCCTGGACCGCCGTGACGCCCAGCGTGTTTTGCGCCGTAATGGCGGTAATGGCCGTCTCGGCATACAGGCGATGCGCCGTGATGGTCTTGATGTCGGCCTGAATGCCGGCGCCACCGCTGGAATCAGATCCTGCGATGGACAGAACGGCAGGTACCCTACTACGATCCATGTTCGCTCCCTTGTTCGGTCGGATTCAAATGGGTCTTTAAGCCAGCATTATAAAGATGCCCAGGCCGACTCTATGTCGAACCCGGGCGGGTGATGCAATCTTTACGCAAATGTAAGCAAATGTTCACACGTCAACAATTGACGGGCGCCGACTCGCCGCTAGAAGCGATCGCAGCGAGGAACCTAGTCCTCCATGCCAAGATCGATCGTCGTGCCCTCGAACACCTTGTTGACGGTGCGGACGGCGCACATCTTGCCGCACATGGTGCAGGTGCCCTCGGTGGCGGCAGGGGACTCCTCGTAGCGCTTCTTGCCGGTAACCGGGTCGAGGGCGCACTTCCACATGGCGTCCCAGTCGAGCTTGCGGCGTGCCTGGCCCATCTTGTCGTCCATATCGCGGGCATGCGGCACCTTCTTGGCGATATCGGCGGCGTGCGCGGCGATCTTGGTGGCCATGAGGCCGTCGAGCACGTCCTGGGCGTTGGGCAGGCACAGGTGCTCGGCGGGCGTCACGTAGCACAGGAAGTCGGCGCCGGAGCTGGCGGAGATGGCGCCACCGATGGCAGCGGTGATGTGGTCGTAGCCCACACCGATATCGGTCACCAGCGGCCCCAGCACATAGAACGGGGCGTTGTGGCACAGGCGCTTCTGCAGCTTCATATTGGCGGCGATCTCGTCGAGCGCCATGTGGCCGGGACCCTCGACCATGACCTGGACGCCGGCGGCCCATGCGCGCTTGCACAGCTTGCCCAGCTCGATCATCTCGGCGGTCTCGGTGGCATCGTTGGAGTCGTAGAGGCAGCCCGGGCGGCAGGAGTCGCCGAGCGAGATCGTCACGTCGTATTCGTGGCAGATCTCGAGCACCTCGTCGTAGAACTCGTAGAAGGGGTTCTCGTTACCGGTGACTTCCATCCAGCCAAACAGCAGCGAGCCGCCGCGGCTGACGATGTTCATCAGGCGGCCGGTCTCCTTAAAGGTCTTGATGACCGACTTGTTGATGCCGCAGTGGATAGTCATAAAGTCCACGCCATCCTCGGCATGCGCGCGCACGACCTCGAGCAGGTCGTCCTTGGTCAGCTTGACCAGCGGCTTTTCCATGTAGCCGATGGCGTCGTACATGGGGACGGTGCCCACCATGAGCGGCGTCTCGTCGATGAGCTGCTGGCGGAACTGGCGCGTCTTGCCCGAGTTGGAGAGGTCCATGATGGCGTCGGCGCCAAAGTCCTCGGCGATCTTGACCTTCTTCCACTCCTCGGCGGCATCGGCCTTATCGCCCGAGATGCCTAGGTTGACGTTGACCTTGGTGGACAGGCCCTCGCCGACACCAAAGGCGCGCATGCCCTTTTTGATATGCACGATGTTGGCGGGGATGGCGATGCGGCCGTCGGCCACGCGCTCGCGGATGTACTCGGGGTCGCGATGCTCGCGCTCGGCAACCTCCTTCATCTGCGGCGTAATCTGCCCGGCACGGGCGAAGTCGATTTGCGTGACGAGCTTGGGCTCGGTCTGTGTGCTCATTGGCACGGCTCCCTTCGTTGGCATTACCCATATCAGGTTTGCGGGTCAGGGCGGGCGCGCCCAGTCTCAGCCTGCCGTCTTGTCCTGCAAGCTCCCCGTTATGTCATGGGCTCAAGTATAGCCTGAATGGGTACGATTGAGCCAACGAGTGTGCCTGTGGGGAGGCGAACATGGAAGACAAGCATCTATATCGAGAGACGCAATGGGATGTATCGGCCGAGGAAAGCCGTGCGCACCATGGACTGGTCGCGATTGGCTTTGCGGTGCTTGCCGTGCTGGTGATTGCCTTTTGCATTTGGACGTTTGGCGGTCGCGGCGGTGCTGCCTGGGGGTTCGAGGCCGACGACAGCCTGCCGATTATGACGGTGAAGGTCGCTGGCGGCAACACGGTGGCCGCTCCGGGCGACTATTGGTATCCGCGCGATGGGTTTGTGCAGCTGCAGCTGAGTGGTGGGTCCATTCCGGGCGAAGAGATTGAGCGTGTGGTCTTTGATGCATCGCTCAAGACGCTGACGGTCGAGCTCAAAGATCAAGGGGATGTGCCCACGACCATGGATATCGCGCTTACGGAATGGCGCCTGGAGCCCCCGTCGGGTGTCAAGGCGTCCGAAGTGGAGCACGTTAAAGTTATCTATCAGGACGGCTCGACAAACGAGATTGCCAAGGCCGACGGCCTGGCAGAATAGACACGCCGCCTGGACAGCCCCTTCAAAAAAGTTGCGGTGGAATAGTTCCTGTTTGGCCTGTTAGTAGGCTTATTGAGGAACTATTTCACCGCAACTGACAAGGGGGCTGGATATGGTGGAGGGCTACAGGGCCTGCTCGTTCATGAAGACCAAGGTGTTATGGTTTGAAAGCTCGGGTATGTGACGGTAACCGACGTCGAACGCGGTGAGCCCGCTTGAATCTTCGAGCTTGTTTTCTGCCATCCATCGCACCATGGAGCCGCGTGCCTTTTTGCTGGCGGTCGAGCGCTGGATGGGCTTGCCGTTGCGGACGCCTTCGCCAAAGAGGCATGTGACGACCGTGGCGTCGGCGGCAAGGTGGGGCAGAACGGCTTTGGCGTATTCCACGCTGGCAAGGTTGACGACGGTGGTGTTGGAGCCTGCTGGCGCAATGACCGACGCAAGCTTGTCTGCCCAAAAAGCGTAGAGGTCCCGGGCGCCGCCGACGGCGAGCTTGCCCCCCATTTCCAGGCGATAGGGCTCAACAGCATGGAAGGGACGAATACATCCATACAGACCGGAGAGTATCCAAAGATGGTTCTGTAGCCAGGCGAGTTGCTCGGCATCCATGACCTCGGGCGCCATGCTCTGGTATTGAATGCCATGGTAGGACATGACGGCAGGGGAGATACGCCGGGCGATATCGGGATCAGCGAGGTCGTCATCGTGCAGTACGGACTCGAACTCATGCAGGGTGTCGAGGCAGGGGCGCAAGAGCTTGTCGCTCACATTCCAGAGGGCCTGCAGGCCTTGGGGACCTTTGCTTCGCTCAATGTTCAGCAATGCTTTATAGAGCTGGGTGGTCTCATGTGAAAAGGGTGGAAAGCCCTGAGCCTCAAAAGCATCCTGAGCCACCCGCATTTGTTTGGCGGGCGAAATAATAACCTGCAGCATGGAATCGTCTCCCGCTAAAAAAGTTGCGGTGGAATACGGTCTGTTTAGGCTGATTAAGGGCCAGATTAGTCCGTATTCCACCGCAAGTTATGGGTGGGATGGATTATGCGCGCTCGATGAAGGCCTTGTAGCCGCGATAGGCCTCGTAGATATCGGCCTTGTTGGCGACCTCCCACAGAGCGTGCATGGATAGGACGGCAACGCCGGAGTCGATGACGTTCATGCCGTACTCGGCCATGATGTAGGCGATGGTGCCGCCGCCGCCCGC
>CAKUHM010000089.1 GCA_934655835.1 uncultured Collinsella sp.
CGCCAAGGCCCGCGTGCTGCTTTCGACCGCCAGCCCCTACAAGTTCCCGCGCGCCTGCTGCGACGCCCTGGGGCTCAACGTTCCCGAGGACGACTTTGAGGCCATGCGCGTGCTCGAGCAGGCAACCAACACGGTCGCCCCGACCCAGCTCGCCGAACTCGAATCCAAACCCGTCCGCTTCGAAGACGTCTGCGACGTCGATGAGATGGCAAGCTACGTCGAGTCCGCAGCAAAAAAGATGGCCACCAACTAAAACCCCTTACAAGGCGCCGGCGAAAGCCGGCGCACCTTCTTTCATCAGATAACCCCCGGGATGATGACGAACATGCGAGCGGGTCTGGCCGTTTAGTTCGTCGCGAGTTCCGCACGAACCGGAAAGCACTTAATGTGCTTTCCGAGCGAGCCAGGACTGCCCGAGCAGCGAACTAAACGGCCAGACCCGCCCAGGAGGACCCCCATGATCAAAATCACCGTCCCAGCAACCAGCGCAAACCTAGGCATCGGCTACGACACCCTCGGCATGGCCGTCAGCCTCTACTCGCACTTCACCTTCGAGCGCGCCGATAAGCTCACCATCACGGGCTGCCCCGAGGAGTTCCAAAACGAGAACAACCTGGTCTACGTGAGCTTTGTTGACGCGTTGGCCGCATGGGGCGAGCCGGCCTTCCCTGTCGCCATCGACATCCAGACCGATGTGCCCGTCGCCCGTGGCCTGGGCTCCAGCTCCACCTGTGTCGTCGCCGGCATCATGGCAGCTGCCGCGCTGACGGGCCACACCGTCGATCGCGCCGAGCTCGTCCGCATCGCCACCGAGGTCGAGGGCCATCCCGATAACGTTGCCCCCGCCATCCTGGGCGGTGCCGTCTGTTCCTTTACGCCGACCGACTCGCTGCCCCAGTGCCTGCGCTACGAAGTAAGCGACAAGCTGCGTTTTATTACCGTGATTCCGCCCTACGAGGTGCACACCAGCGAGGCGCGCAAGGTCGTGCCGCAGGAGATTCCGCTCTCCACCGCCGTGTGGCAGATGGGCCGCATCGCCGGCATGACGCGCGGCCTGGAGACCGGCGACCTGGACCTGATTGCCGCCGCCAACGACGACCGCATTCAGGAGCCCTATCGTCGCCGCCTGATCCCCGACTACAACGCCGTGCGCGACACCTGCCTCAACGGCGGAGCCAAGACCATCTGGATCAGTGGCTCCGGCTCGACCCTCATGGCCGTGACCGACGATACCATCGTGGCAAAGTTCCTGCAGGTCAAGCTGCGTGAACAGTTCCCTAAGTGCGAGACGCATATTCTGACGTGCGACACGGAAGGCGCTCAAATCGAGTACCTGTAGACATCGCCGGTCAATCTGTCCGGGGTCTGCCAGGTGTTCCCCTCAAAATCGTCCTCGGCCATGAAGGCCCGTCGTTCTGCTCCTTCGGAGCTACGAACGGCGGGCCTTCGGCCTGCGGAATGATTTTGAGGGGAACACCTGGCAGACCCCTACGGCAACGTGGTCGACGATGTCTATAGAAACCCACGCTTTGAAGGGGCGCCAGGCTGATGTTTTGGCCTTTTATTGATGGGGGCTCTTGCTGGGGTTGGGCACTTGATAGAGATGGGCTTTGGTGATTTGTTTGGTTTAGGCGGCGCTGGGTTCTTTCTATTCGAAGGCTGGTTCTAGGAGGTCTTCGATGTTGCAGTGTAGGGCTTTTGCCATATCCCTTACGGTTGTTACCGAGGCTTCGTTGATGTTTCGCTGGCGCTGTTCGTACATTTGGATTGATCGAAGCGATACGCCCGATTCGTATGCCAGGTCTTGTTGGGTTTTCTTGAGCCTCTTTCTTGCTAGCGCAAGCTTGGTTTGACGAGGCGCCTTCTTTGCCATATCGCAGACAAGGCGTGCCACGCGCTCCTCCGATGCCTCGTGCCAGGGGTAGTACAGGTTTCGCAGAACATCAAATGGAACGACATGAAGCAGATCTTCGAACGATTCTCCTAGGCGCCACTGCAAATATGCCAGTATCCAGCCCGTCCAGTATTCCGGCGTCTTCTCAAATCGATAGGTACGATCTGGCATCGGCCTTGTTTGGTAACCAGATCTTTCGGCAATGAGTGCAAATAACTCGACGCCCGATTTTCCCGACACGACCCATGCGTTGCCGTGCTCAAACTCGTGAGCTACGCCGCTCAGGCAAAAGAGCTCGGCAACTTCGGACCCTTCCGCGCCATAATCGTTCACGGCATAGTCGAAGTAGTCACCGAGGTTGTTCATAGCGTCCTCAAGATAGTAGACGGGGTACGTCCTACTCGGCCCACAATCCGTTAACTCTTGGATCATTTAGATCAACCCTCCCCGACATTAAATCCCTAATATCGATGCCTTCGGAATCGAACCCATTGACCGTGTCCAAATACTTACGTCGTGCATTCTGTTCTCGCTCAAAACGTTTGGGATAAAACTCAGATCCCGAAGCTTGCTTCCACTCGCAAAAATGAATTGCCGAGAATGCGCGTTCGCTCATAAGAGCGTACTGAATACCCAAATCACCTAAGCGCATAATGCGCTGAAGCTGTCGAAGCGAGATCATGCCATTAACAAACTGCCTCGTAAACGAAAAATAGGAGTCATCGGCACGATAGCCTCGAATAATGTCGTATGGCGCGATATCAATCAAGCAGTTATCGAGCAGAAACCGAAGCCCTTCACGCGCCAACGGCGTCGAAACGTTGAACTCCCTGTTGTCCGCCAATATTGCAAGCCAATTGAGAATTGAAAACTCCCCGGACTCTAAATCGAGAACCGTGAGCCCATCCATATCAAGCTCATATCGATTCGCGACGCCATCAGACTCGGTCCGACACGCCCACTCCATCGCCATTTGCTCATGCGGCGTGCAATAAAAGCCGCGACCATAGTCATTAAATTGCCTACATCTGTCCAACAACGGGCGTTCGACAACAACTTCCGACCCGTGCCACAGCTCCATGCCAACCCCCTCAAACTAAAGATCACCCTAGTGATAGTGTACCAATTACTATCACTAGGGTGATACCTAATAGTTATATACGCAAGAGGCCATGAAGAGCCTGCTGCGCTACCGCCCCAAGCGTTCGCAGAACTTGGCCATCGTGCCCGGGATGTCGATCTGCTGGGGGCAGACGGCAGCGCAGGCGCCACAACCGATGCAGGCGCTCGGACGCTTGTCCTCGAGAAGGGTGTCCACGTACATGTTTGAGATGAAGTCCTTCTCGCCCGTCACCACATTTTGGTTGTACATCTCGAGCAGCTTGGGGATATCGAGGCCCATCGGGCAGTATTCAGTGCAGTAACGACACGCCGTGCACGGCACCGTACCGCGGCCGAGCATGTCGTCGGCAACGCCCTGCAGGATCTCGCGCTCACGCGGCGTCAACGGCTTATCCTCGCTAAACGTCTCGATGTTCTCCTTGACCTGCTCAAAGTTGGACATGCCGCTGAGGCACACTTTGACCTCAGCGATGCTTTGAATGAACCGGAAGCACCACTGGACCGTCGTCTCGTCGGGACGTGCTGCCTTGAGCTTCGCCTCGTCCTCCGTGGGAATCTGTGCGAGCTTGCCACCGCGCACCGGCTCCATGACCCACACAGGCAGGCTCCACTTATTGAGCAGCTCAACCTTGCCGTGCGCATCCTGGAACGTCCAATCCAAGTAGTTGAGCTGGATCTGGCAGAACTCCATGTCCTTGCCGTACGCCTCGAGAAAGCGCGTCATGCATGCGATATCGCCATGTGCGGAGAAGCCCAGATGGCGAATACGACCGGCCTCCTTCTGCTTAAGAAGATAGTCCATGATGCCAAACTTGGGGTCGAGGTACTCGTCGATATTCTTCTCGCACACGTTGTGGATGAGGTAGAAGTCAAAGAACTCCATCCCCGTCTTCTCGAGCTGCTTCTCGAAGATCTCCTCGACCTTGTCCATATTGTTGACGTCGTAACCGGGGAACTTGGTCGCGATCATGAACTCATCGCGAGCGTGGCGGTTAAGCGCGATACCCATGGCAATCTCGGACTGGCCATCGTGGTAACCCCATGCGGTGTCGAAATAGTTCACGCCACGATTGAGCGCGTAGTCGACCATCTCGTTAACAGCATCCTGATCGATTTTGGCATTGTCCCCATCGACCACCGGCAAGCGCATGGCCCCAAAACCGAGCGAGGAGAGCCGCTCGCCCTCAAAATCCTTATACAGCATAGAAAAGCCTCCCAAAGTACGTACTTCAGGAGGCATCGTAAACCTTTGAGCGTGCTTTAAGTCAAGCGCGGTCGTGCATCCTTACGGCTGATGTGTCCAGGTGTGCGAGATTGCCCCGAAAGACAAGGACATAGGCCTTGAGGCCATGCCCGCAGGCTTGAGGGGCAAGGTCGCATGTCTGGACGTATCAGAGGCAAGCCTCGGCGATGCGTTTCTTGAGCTCGTCGATGCCCACGCCCGTCTGGGAGCTTGTGATGATTACGTTCTCGGACGGGACGTTGAGCTGCTTTTTGATGGCTGCTGCCTGGCGGGCCTGCTGGGTGCGGCTGAGCTTGTCGGCCTTGGTGAGGCAGACGATAAAGTTGAACTCGTTGCCCTGCAGGTAGTCGATCATGTCGTGGTCGAGCTTGCTCGGGTCGTGACGGATATCCACCAGCGACACGACCAGGTTAAAGCTGCGCTCGGAGTCGAAGAAGTCGCCGATGAGCTCTGCCCAGCGGTCGCGCTCGGCCTTGGAGCGGCGCGCGAAACCGTAGCCCGGCAGGTCGACGAAGTGCACGTCGTCGGCCTCGAAGAAGTTGATGTTGCTCGTCTTGCCCGGCGTGCTCGAAACCTTAACCAGGTTCTTGCGGCCAAAGAGCTTGTTCATAATCGACGACTTGCCCACGTTAGAGCGGCCGACGAAGCTCACCTCGGGGCAGGTGGACTCGGGAATCTGCGAAACCTTGCCGTAGCTTGCGACAAACTTGGCAAGCTGATAGTTAATGGAATCGGCCATGGACACTCCTTGGTCGTAGGTGCTTACAACAAAACTGCGCTACTGCGCAGCGGCAATGCGGCGGACAATATCGAGCGTGATGCCGCTCGCGGTGCGGGCATACTCAAACAGATCGAACTCGTGGTCGCAAAACGCATCGTATGCCTCGTCACAATTATCGCTGATAGCACGGAGCACCAGGCAATTAACACCATTCTTCGTTGCGACGTGGGCAATTGCCGCGCCCTCCATACCAACGCAATCGGCATGAGTCGCTTCAATCGCGGCATCGCGCATGGCACCGTCCGCCACAAAGCGGTTGCCCGTGGCAATGGTGCCGATCAGGAACTGCTTGGAGCCTTCGTTCGAGGTGGCCACATTTGTCGAAGCATCGACAAACCCATGCTCAGCCAACACATCGGCGGCAATGTCGACCAACGCAGGCGTCGAGGCGAACTCCTCGAGCCCCGGTGCCGACTCGGCGATAAGCGCCGTATCGGTATCCAGATAGCGCAGGCATTTGCCAATGACCACGTCGTCGATATGGAGCTTGGGATTTAGGCCGCCCGCAATGCCCGAGAACACTACAGCTCGTGGTGCATACTTGCTAATGAGGTGCTGCGTTGCGGCAGCAGCGTTCACCGTGCCCATGCCCGCCGTCGTGGCAACCATCGATATGCCGTCCAACTCGCCACTCACAACGTTCAAACCAGCCTCTTTCGCCACGTGAACGTCGCTCAGCTCTTCCTTAATCTGCATGACCTCTTTTTCGAGCGCGCCGATAATCGCGATGGTAGCCATACCATCCCCCAAACCTATACGAAATTCTTAACCACGGTATGGTACCAGCATTTTGTTTGACCTCGCCAAACGAACACGCTGAGCCAGTGCAGCTCTCGTATCAAACAGAGCCTCCGCTATGGCTGTAGCTCGTTAGCCGATGGCGTTTTTGAGCTCGGCGCGGCGCTTTTTCATGCCGGCCATGACGGCGTTGCGCAGCTCGGGCATGCGCGCGGTATCCATCTGGGGCAC
>CAKUHM010000090.1 GCA_934655835.1 uncultured Collinsella sp.
CCGCGGTGCGCATGCGACGCCGACTGGGCTTGGCGCCGCGAGCATACGCGCTGCTGTCTTGCTCGCTGGCGCTGGTCGTGGCCGGTGTTTCCGCCTACGGCATGACCGTGCCGTCTATGGTGCAGGCGCATGCCGCGCGCGAGGCACATGTGGGGGGCAAGGCAAAAAGCGACCTGGGAACTACAACCGGATATGCTTGGGCAAGCGTGGTCGCACACGTTGTGTTTGGCGTTGACGACGCAGATGGCGCCGAGGCTCCGGACAACAAGGTCACATTGCCAAACGGCAAGACCATCGTGCTCACCAACACCAAGATCATCAATCGTCTTTCCAATAACAGCGTTTCGTCCGCTGTGAACAAGGCCGAGCAGCAAAAGGGTCAGGATGCGCAGCAGTCGGGGAAGCCCGGCGGTTCTGACGCCTCTAGCTCCGGCTCCAGCTCGGATTCGGCGAGCGCGGGCGGCGGCTCCGGGTCGGACTCCTCTGCCGGCGGGTCTGGGAGCGGCGGCTCGACAGGCGGCAACGCTGGCAACGACGCGAGCTCTGACGGACTCTCGGCAGCTGAGGAGGAGAGCATCCACAGCTGGCTCGTGACCAAGTACAACATGCTCGACGGCTACGTTTCTCGTGCCAATGAAGTGGTCTCGACCTACAACTCTACAGGGGATCCCAGGCCGTGCGACAGCTTGGTCGGGGAGATGTTTGTCATCCGCGCCGAGTTTGGCCGTCAGACATTCTCGCCCAAGTCAAAGTGGTATCAGCAGTACGCCAATCTGTGGGGTTGCTATACCAACCTGTGCCAATGGGTTGGGCATTACGGCGATGACGATGTCGCACTCAGTAACTTCAACAACAATGTGGCGGCGCTTGCCCTATGATGACCGATCTTGCACCCACTGCAGCCCAATCGCTCGGCTGCGATCCCATGGTCGGCCTGCGTCTGGCGCGTGTCGACGGATTTGAGCCCGCTGTCGCGCTCGGCCAGGAAGAGCTGCCTGCCTATGTGCGTCGCTTTTCGATGCTCTTTGCCGACGACACTACCATGCGCCGTGGCGGTATCGGCCGCGTGACGCGTGCCGTCAACGCCCAGGGCGAGGCCGTGGCGCTCAAGCAGCTCATCTTGCCGACACGCGATGAGTTTGACGACGACGCTGCCCATGAGGCGCTGGTTGCCAAGTTCAAAGCGGCGTTTCGCGAGGAATACGAATGCCACCGCGCCCTTTCGGGCCTTAAGGGCTTTCCCCGCCTCTACGGATGGGGCGAGGTCGATGGTGTGCCTGCGATTGTCATGGAGTGGGTCGAGGGCGAGACGCTCGCCCGTCTGCGCTCACGACTCGCCGTAGACGATGCCGGGCGCTTGTCGCCGCTTGTGGCGGCGCGCCTGGGCCGCGATCTGTTTGATTTGCTGTGCCGTATGAACCTGGTGGGCGAGGGCTTTGTCCATCGTGACATCTCGCCCGCTAACATTATGGTGCGCACGGCGCGCCTGCCGCTCGACCAACAGCTCGCCGAGGGTAGCTTTGACCTGTGTTTGATCGACTTTGGCTCATCGTTGGCGCTCGAGCCCGCATCGGCCGTGGCGGGAGCCGGCGGCAAGGCGTCCTTTACCGAGCGCTATGCCACGCTGCGTCGCGCGACGGTCGCCTACGCTCCGCCCGAGATGCTTACCGACGATATCGTTGACCTGCGCGTTTTGCGCATGTCGCCGGCAATCGACGTGTATGCGGCGGCGAGCACGGTCTACGAGCTCATTGCCGGCGTCGCGCCGTACGAGACGACGCCGAGTGCTTCGGGCACCTCGGGTTCGCGCAAGAAGACGCGTGACATCGCCAGCCCCTATCGCCTTAAGATGGACGCCCCGCCCGATTATCCTGTCGGCGCCCACGCGCCTGGATGCGACTTGACCCAGCTTCTTCGTCGCGAGCCCGATGTGGCGCTCGCCGCGGCCGAGCAGGCCCAACAGCTGGGGCTCGAGCCGGATTCCGAGGAGCTGCGCGATGCGTTGGCGTTTGTCGACGCTCAGCTGTTCGATGTGGTGATGGCCTGCCTGTCCAGCCATCAGCAGGACCGTCCCGAACCGGCAGCGGTCGAGGCGGCGCTCTCGGCGTTTTGTGACCACTATGCGCAAAATGTCGGTCGCTCGCTTCGCGGTGAGCCGCTCACGCCGTGCCCCATGGATGCGTCCGGCCGTGCCGTGCGCCGTGCGGCGATGATTGGCGCGGCAGCCGTCTGCGGCGTGGTTTGGACAGCGGTCGTGGTGTCGGCCGCGCTGCTGGCGTCGGGTGCCCGCATGACGCTGAGTTTGGGGCCGCTCGTGTGGTCCGGACCGCTGCCGGGTATCATTGCCGCAATGGCGTTGGCGCTGCCGGGCGTTGCGGGTGTTGTCGCGGGAGCTCTCGCGCGCAATCGCCGTTCGGGATTCCTGCAGGGCGTGCTGACGCTTTCTGCCTGTGAAGTTCCGGTGCTGGTCGCGGCGGCGTGTACCGTGTTTTCCCAGCGCGCCGTGATGAGCGGTCTCGTTGCCGCCCTGATCGCAACCTATGCGCTGACGTGGTTTTTGCTGGCGACTGGTTTTGCCTTTGAGCTGCCCGCTTTGGCACCGCGACGCACAAAAGGCCAGATGGCAACACCGCTTGCCGGTGGAGCCGCAGCCGCTCGCGCCTTTGGCGGGCCCGTCGACGCATCGTCCGACTCTATTTCTACGACCAAGGAGGCCTAGGTCATGGCATCTCAAGTTGAGCTCACCCCATGCGGGGCCATGTTTGACATCTTTAAACGCGCGGCCCACTTGAGCCATATCGAGCTGTGCGGCTTGGTGCTCTCGTCCCGCCCGCTTGCCGACGGCCGCAGCCCGCAGAGCCGAGCCGCCGATCGCTCCTGGGTCTCGCGCTTTATCGTTCGCGCGCCGGTCGGTACGCTTCAGCAGCGTTTCTTTGCCGATTACGGGACCTCGGCCGCGCGCATTATGTCGCAGCTGGCCCTGCGCCAGCGCAATCCCATGGACTCCACGGCTGTGATCAATATGGTGTGCGGCTCTGCCGGTGAGCCCATGGTGCGTGCGCTCGAGGAATGTCACCAGGATACGAATCTCTATCGCAACGCGCTCGATCGTCTGTCCCAGGCGGGAGAGCTTATGCCTGCCGAGCGCGCCGAGGCCGTGCTGGTGCTGTTTGTCGCTGTGGGCTGCTCGGCAGATGTCCGGTCTTCGGTGACCTATGCCATCGACTATGCGCACGCGACCTGTGGCGGAGGCACGTCCACGCCGCGTTCGCTTGGCATGTCGACGACCACGGGTGAACGCGAGCCCGCGCCGGCGCATCCGTTGGGCCTGCTGCGTGTGCAAAACGGCTTTGTGGTGAGTGCCCCGCGCTGGATTCAGCCGAGTGAGGAAGGCGTCGAGATCGGCGCGCTGGCAACGGGGGAGGGCGATATCACCGACGTCGGTGATGACGTCTCGGCTCGCCATGCCCATATCTGGTGCGATGCTCAAAATACCTGGCACGTCGAGGACCTGTCGTCTACCAACGGGACCGTGGTGGTAAACGGGGTCACGAGCGTCTGCATCCAGGTCGAGCCCGGCCGCTCCGCCCAGCTCAATCCCGGCGACGAGCTCAAGCTCGGCGGCTCCACCACCTACGCCATCCTCTTCGGCGCTCTCTAGCCAACCCTCAATAAGTTGCGGTGAAATACGGACTGTTTAAGGCTCTGAGCAGCAAAAACAGTCCCTATTTCACCGCAACTGCCGTATGGTTCCCAGGGGATATTCTGGTCGGCACTGAGCGTTCGATAGTCACCCAAGGTAAACCTTTACCGCCCACCTATATTTGTCGAAATTACACTTGACGGCGGGGTACAATAAACCCGCATGCGGATTTCCGTTGCGGGCGCTTCCCTTCGCCGGGGCGTGCCCGGGAGCATCCGGCATGCGGCCTTTGCGGCGCTCGGTCATGTGCAAGACGGGTAGCTGGGCCTGTGGAGCGCGTGCAGCCGCCCCTCGCCTCGGCATGCCTTCTCTCCACGCCATGTACCTGCTGCTGAGTCTGCCTGCCAGATGATTGGAAGCAACAACGAAAATCCCATCACGCCAACATCCCGGCGATCGCCGGGGCCTGTATACCTATATGAGAGGAGAGGGGTATATGGCGCGTAAGTTTAAGTCTATGGACGGCAACGAGGCGGCCGCATATGTTTCGTATGCGTACACCGAGGTAGCGGGAATCTATCCCATTACGCCGTCCAGCCCGATGGCCGACCATGTCGACCAGTGGGCGGCCCAGGGTCGCAAGAACATCTTCGGCACCCCGGTCAAGGTCGTCGAGATGGAGTCCGAGGCAGGTGCAGCCGGTACCGTTCACGGTTCGCTGGGCGCCGGTGCTCTGACCACCACCTACACGGCTTCTCAGGGCCTGCTCCTGATGATCCCGAACATGTACAAGATCGCGGGCGAGCAGCTCCCGGGCGTTTTCCACGTCTCCGCGCGTTGCGTCGCTTCCCACGCCCTGAACATCTTCGGTGATCACTCCGACGTCATGGCCTGCCGCCAGACCGGCTTCGCCATGCTCGCCGAGGGCAACGTCCAGGAGGTCATGGACCTCTCGCCGGTGGCTCACCTTGCCGCCATCGAGGGCAAGACCCCGTTCCTTAACTTCTTCGACGGCTTCCGCACCAGCCACGAGATCCAGAAGGTCGCCATGTGGGACTACAAGGATCTGGCCGAGATGTGCGACATGGACGCCGTCCAGGCTTTCCGCGACCACGCGCTCAACCCTGAGCACCCGCACACCCGCGGCAGCCACGAGAACGGCGATATCTTCTTCCAGAACCGCGAGGCCTGCAACAAGGTCTACGACGAGCTTCCCGCCGTCGTCGAGGGCTACATGAAGAAGATCAACGAGAAGCTCGGCACCGATTACGGCCTGTTCAACTACTACGGCGCTCCCGATGCTGATCGCGTCGTCGTGTGCATGGGCTCCTTCTGCGACGTGCTCGAGGAAGTCATCGACTACCTCAACGCTCACGGCGAGAAGGTCGGCCTGGTCAAGGTCCGTCTGTTCCGTCCGTTCTCCATCAAGCACTTCGTCGACGTTCTCCCCGAGACCGTCCAGAAGATCGCCGTCATGGACCGCACCAAGGAGCCGGGTTCCATCGGCGAGCCGCTCTACCAAGACGTCGTCTCCGCTCTCTACGAGGCCGGCAAGACGGACATCAAGGTCGTCGGCGGCCGTTACGGCCTGGGCAGCAAGGACACGCCTCCCGCGTCCGCGTTCGCTGTCTTCGAGGAGCTCAAGGCCGACGAGCCCAAGCGCGAGTTCACCATCGGCATTGTCGATGACGTGACCAACCTGAGCCTGCCCGAGGCCGAGGATGCGCCCAACACCGCAGCCCCCGGCACCATCGAGTGCAAGTTCTGGGGTCTGGGTGGCGACGGTACCGTCGGCGCCAACAAGAACTCGATCAAGATCATCGGCGACCACACCGACAAGTACGTCCAGGCCTACTTCCAGTACGACTCCAAGAAGACCGGCGGCGTGACCATCAGCCACCTGCGCTTCGGCGACAAGCCCATCAAGAGCCCGTACTACATCAACAAGGCCGACTTCGTGGCCTGCCACGTCCCCGCGTACATCACCAAGGGCTTCCCCATCGTGCGCGATGTGAAGCCCGGCGGAACCTTCCTCATCAACTGTCAGTGGAGCGACGAGGAGCTGGGTCACCACCTCGACGCCGCCTCCAAGCGCTACATTGCTGAGAACAACATCCAGGTCTACACCATCGACGCCATCGACCTGGCTCAGAAGATCGGCATGGGCAAGCGCACCAACACCATCCTGCAGTCCGCCTTCTTCTCTCTGGCCAAGATCATGCCCGAGAGCGAGGCCATCGGCTACATGAAGGACGCCGCCACCCACTCCTACCTGAAGAAGGGCCAGGACGTGGTGGATATGAACTACAAGGCCATCGACCTGGGCGCCACCGCCTATAAGA